>JAJXTI010000037.1 GCA_021783915.1 bacterium | reverse complement strand
ATATTGTCATATGCCTTTGCTAAATTCAAACGCATCTCGGTATCATAAGGCCTTAAGACAGCGGCAATACGATAGTATTCAAAAGAGCGGTGGTATTCCTTTTTTATGCCGTACATTTCACCTAAAATTTTATAAGCATCAAAATCATCCGGATCTATTTTGAGCGCCTCGTGGAGCTCTTTAAGCACCACATCATACAGGCCTAAAGTTTCCAATAAATATGCTCGGTTGGTCAACGGCAAAGGATCCATGCGTTTTGTGCCCACCCTCTGCAGATCCATCAGCTTAGGTTTCCATTTTTTTAAATCAATAGCAAAGCGATCAATCCATGGTTTATTTAAAGGGGTGTTTTTCAGAAAAATCACAGCGTCATAATCAAAATACACGATTTTCCAATCAGGTAATTCATAAAACATTTTCAACACTTTGGGAGGGATATACTGGTTGTTATTATTTAAAAATGCTCCCGTAATGTTATATTTCGCTGCGTCCGCCAAAAAATCTTTTTTATCGCCTTGGTTCCAAATCTTCTGATAATGTTCAAAGAATTTTCCTCCGTACTCTTCGGTCCGCCCGTCCATATACACCTTGATATTTGGAAAACAACGGCCGATCAAATACGCTCCTGAATTAAAGTCATTGAAAAAGTTTCCCTTAATGTGGTTTTTAACTAAAAAATTTACCGCATGATAAGGGAAAGACCGCTCTGAAACCCCCCAAAATTCACTCTTGCGCTTGTATGTATCAAAATCAAAATAACCATTAACAGCCATCTTTGTCCCGGTATCTATCATCCAGAAAATAAGGAACCCTTTCAGTAAAACACCAGTGATGTACTTAAATTTATTTTTGGAAAAATGAAACGGTATAATCCCCTGCCAATTTACGGTTGTTACATTGGCCATAAACACCAAATAAGCGGCCATAGCAAAGAAAATCATATTACGGACAGCCACAAGGGAAAATAAAAGAAAAATAAGCCAAACAAAGACTGTGCTGATATCTATTTGACGTTTGTTAAAAATAAAACTAACGCCTGAGACAATGATCATGGCTTTAAAAATACCGTTTTGTTGTGTCCAAATGGTTGCCGCGGTAATCGGTCTCTGTAGTTCCGTGATATGCTCAAAGAAAATTTTGGAACCTTCTTGTCCCAGCCCAAATAAAACGCCCACCGGGTACCATGCCCCTTTGAAGGTCAAAGGGTTGATACAACAAGCTAATATCAACAAAGGGAAAAGTTTTTTTAAACGAAGATATTCCTCATCGGACAATCGTCCAATTTGATTCCATTGCCATGGCATAGACACATGACGTCTTAAATATTCCGACAATAGGGCCACGAAAATAAGTACAGGTCCAAAAAAGAAAAAACCATGCATATTAGCCCAAAGCACTTGAATAACAATAAGCACCCACAGAGACCACGCACGATTGAGAAACCATGAAAGAATAAAAATGAAACAGACAAAAAATAAAAGTGAATAAATATCCGGTCGAATGGTGAAACGGCTTTCATAAATAAAAAGCACTAAAAGCAAAGAAAAAGCGGTCAGAAACTGTCGGTCTTTACTATAGCCTAATAACAGCAAAAATAAAAATGTAACAAATACAATAATGATTTGCATCTGTATGAGGCCATCGAAGCCCCAATGCCGCCAGACCTGATAAACAACGACCTGAAAAAACCATTCATGATTGACCCACGGTTTACCAGAAATCGAACAAGAGAGGATATCATTGGCAGGAACGACCTTATGTTCGCTGATATACTGGCCCATCTTTAAATGCAGCCATAAATCTAAATCTTTAATTTCCAGGCTGGCCAGAAAAGCGGTAAGTCCAAAAACTACCCCTATGGCCGCTACTCCCAAAATATAACTTAATCTTTTCCAAAATCTTTCGCTCATGAACGATATTCAAAAGCCGCTCTAACTAATTGTTGGGTATATACTTGCTGCGGTCTACTAAAGATTTCTGTTGGTGAATTGATTTCAATAATTTTGCCGTGATACATAACTGCTATTCTATCACCAAAATTTCTAACTATCCTCAAATTATGTGAAATAAAAATATAAGTTAAATTGAACTTTCGTTTAATATGCATCAAAAGGTCTACAATTTGTTTTTGAACCAAAACATCCAACGAGGAAACAGCTTCATCCAAAATTAAAATCTTTGGGTCGGTCAAAAGCGCGCGCGCAATCGCGATACGTTGACGTTCACCACCGCTAAACTCGTGGGGAAAACGATTTAGCATGTCTTTAGATAAACCCACGGCCTCAAGGGTTGTTTGCATACGTTCTTGGACGTCTCTTGCAGAAAACTTTTGACGCCATAAAGCCTCTTTAAGAATGGACCGCACTGTCCACAAAGGATCCAACGAACTATAAGGATCCTGAAAAACCATTTGGACACTATTTTTATCGACTAGGATTCGTCCCTGATCCCCTCTTAACAAACCCATAATAAGTTTAGCCAGAGTAGATTTACCGCATCCGGATTCACCAATAATACATAGGTTTTCACCTTGGGACACGGAAAGACTGACCCCATTGACCGCTTGCACAGAACCAAAAGACTTCTTAAGATCAAACACTTCCAAAATCATGCAAAGGCCTCCATTAACCTTTGAGTATACTTGTGTTTAGGGGCCTGCATAATTGTCTGTACCTGGCCGGATTCAATCACTTGTCCTTTTTCAAGGATAATGACATCATCTGCCAGGTGTGAGACCATACCCAAATCATGAGAAATCAACAACATGGTCATCCCCTCTTTCCTAAAATGCCGGAATAAATCCATGATTCTTGCCTGCAAGGTCACATCTAGATTACTGGTTGGTTCATCAGCGATAATAAGCTTAGGGTCGGCCACTAATGCCTGGGCAATCATGGCCCGCTGACGCTGTCCGCCACTTAGTTGATGTGGATACCGATTAAAAATATGCTCGGAATCAAGCAATTCAACTTTAGCTAAAACATCCAAAATTTTTTTGTTTCTCTCATTCTTGAGCTTATCGGTATGTACCGCTAAAACCTCATCCATCTGCTGGCCAATAGTCATTAAAGGGTTAAAAGCCCCAAGCGGCTCCTGGAAAATCATGGAAATCCGAGCCCCCCGCACCAGACGCATCTGTTCCTTATTAAAAAGCAAAAGATTTTTGTGTTCGAAAAGCATTTCTCCATGGTTTATTTCCAAGCCTGTCGGTAAAAGCCTCATAATAGAATTGGCAATGGTCGTCTTGCCGCTGCCTGAGGCCCCAACCAGCGCCGTGATTTTTCCTTGGGCAGCTTTAAAAGAAACATTGTGGAGCAATGTCTTGTGCCCTACATGAACCGTTAATTTATTGATTTCTAATAAATATTTCATAATTTTAAAGCTTATTTATAAACCCTACCCCTCTACTTGAAACATCGGATCAAAAGCGTCCCGCAGAGCGTCCCCAATGATGTTAAAACAAATCACCGTTATAAAAATAAAAATCCCTGGGATCATAATCCAAGGGGCGAATTGAATCTGTACAATGCCCATGGCTTCCGAGAGCATATTACCCCAGCTGGGAACCGGATCCTGTATCCCCAGCCCCAATACACTTAAACCCGCTTCCCCCAAAATATACGATGGGATCGTCAGCATAATGGCCGCCAAAGAATAAGATAAAGTGTGCGGTAAAATATGCTTGATAATGATTTTTATGTCCGAAACACCCATGGCTTTTGAAGCCAACACAAAATCACGTTGACGTAAAGACAAACTCATGCCGCGGATAATACGTGCTAAAGACGCCCATCCAATCAAAGAAAGAATCACCACTACCATCAAATAAACTTGCAGAGAATTAAAATTATCTGGTACGGCTGAACGCAAAGCCAATATCAGATAGAAACCTGGGGCCAACATAAACATCTCACAAAGCCGCATTAAAAAGCTATCCACCCATCCACCAAAATAACCCGCGATTCCACCAATTAAAAGTCCTAACGAAAATGAAATCAAAACACCCACAAGCCCGATAGATAAAGAAATTCTGCCTCCATACAAAATACGGGAGAACAGGTCCCGTCCCCTGGAATCCGCTCCCCAAATATAGATCCGTCCCGGTTTATCTACCCCGAATAAACGTCCCCCATAAAATAACCGCAAGGGATATTTTTGGGCCATATCAAGAAGATATTCTCGTCGATGAATGCTATTAAACGTCAGCGTACGTCCATAAACAAATGGCCAGCTTAAATGCCCCCTGTCGAAAAATTGAATTGCCGTTGCGGAACAATAAGAATAATTACGATCCTCATCATCAAAGCGATAGGGGGCCAAAAAATTAGCAAATATAGCGCAGGCATATAAACAGACAAGGACATAAAAACACACTCTGGCCAGACGGTGTCGCCAAAAAATGGCCATTGCTATTGAAAACTGACTGTAGGGTTTCCCCTCGCGCCCCACAAGGGGACCTAACGGCCGGAGATTTTCTGTTGGTCTATTCTTTGCCATAACGAATCCTTGGATCCAAACGCGCTAAAGCAATATCGGCCAAAAAATTACCAATTAACAGCAAAACGCTCGTCAATAAAAGTTCGGCCATAACCACATACACGTCTTTAGATCGTACCGCCGTCAACATTAAGGTCCCTAACCCAGGCCACGAACAAACAATCTCAATAAGGGCCGCCCCGCTAATGAGACCGGACAACTCGTAACCTAGTAAAGTCACCAAAGGGTTAAACGCGTTCTTAAGGGCATGCCGGTAGATCACCTGGTTCTCCGGCAAGCCTTTGGCCCGCGCGGCCGTGATGTATTGTTGACGCAACACGGAAAGCATATTGCCCCGCATAATGCGCTGTAAGCTGGCAATAGAGCCTAAAGAAAGCACAATAGTTGGGATCACCAAATGTTTTACCAAATCCCAGACCTTTGCCGGCCACCAGAGGCTTTCATAATCAGCGCTATGCATGCCCCCTAAAGGGAGCCCCCCCCACTGGCAAACCGTATATAAAATAAGTATGGCCAGAAAAAAACCAGGCGTCGAAAAAGCGGCAAACGCAAACAACGACAACAACCTGTCAATAAGACGGTTGTGATTTAAGGCGGCCCAAATACCCAGGGGAATGGCCACAATCCAGGTCAACAAAAAGGACGCGAACGAGAGAATAAATGTGTTGCCTAATCTGGTCAAAATCACATGTGATACAGGTACATTATAAAAAAAAGAATACCCGAATTCCCCCCGGCAAACATTAATAATCCAATACCCGTATTGAACCAAAAACGGCTGATTAAGCCCGTAAAGTTTTTCGTAACGGGTGACCGTTTCTTGGGAAATTTGCGGATTAAGCTTAAGGCTGTCAAAAAAATTCCCCGGTGTGGCATGCATCAGCCAAAAGGTCAAAAAACTAATGCCAATCAAAAGTAATATGGCGATAAAAAGCCTTTTAAGCACAAAAAAAATCATTGGTCCTTGTTCCTAATATAAATTTCTTCAATGTTATGAAACGCGCCAGCATAGGCTGAGGGTCTTAAATTACCAAAACGGTTTCTTATAGCGTAGATATCGGCGGCCAAGACCGTGTAAATCATCGGCACTTCGTCAGCGGCAATCATCTGAAATTCATCGTACAGGGCTTTGCGTTTGTTTTCATCTAATTCCCCGGCAGCCTGGTCGAAAATTTCATCCAAACGCTTTTCCCAGGCAGTGGCGGGCTTTCTTTGTTTTGGGTTCCACATATGCAACTGCCCCGATGAAGTCCAGACATTTTTTCCAAAATGGGGCTCCGGCCCTCCAGTCAATCCAATAATCATCGCGTCCCAATCGTAACTAGCCATGAGTTTAGCGACCAAAGTATTAAATTCAACAGCTAGGAAATTGACCTTTATCCCCAGCTTTTCTAAATCCGTGCGAATCATGTAAGCCATTTGCACATTCTCGGCATTCTGGTTGCTGGTACTGGTGTACAAATTGAATTCCACCCGATGCCTTCCAGAGTCATAAAGGGACCCGTCCCGATACACAAACCCACCCTTTTGTAAGGTCTTTTTTGCTTTATCCAGATTATAATCATAGACCCTGACATGAGGATTGTAGAAAAAACCGCTCGAGGGACTCATAGGGCCATCCTGGGGGTAACCCAGCCCATTGAATAAAATCTGGATCATTTTCTTTTTATCAATAGAATACGCTACAGCCCGACGGAAATTCACATTTTCAAACCATGAAAGTTTGACAGGATCCACATAGGGCCTCTGCGTTTGAGGGTTGATACCGGGATTTTGGTTAAAGACAACAAAACTGGAGCCGAAATCCGGCCCTGTCTCATACATGGTAAAATTTTTCCTGGCCTCCAAAGGTTTAAGCAACGGATAGTTTGGGCCTTGTACGTCTATCGCGTCCAATTCACCATCGATGAATTTTAGTAAAGCTGCGTCCGGATCAGGGATAATTAAATAAACAATTTTATCTAGATAAGGCAAGTTCTCACCTCGGGCCGAACGTTTCCAATAATGAGGGTTCCGTTCAAATACCATACGTTCCCCCGGACGATATTCATCCAAATAAAAAGGGCCTGTACCGATAATATCATGGGGAGGCGTATCAATGCCCCAGGTAAATGGGAATTTCCCTTGTTTGACGCTTTGTTCAAGGCAGTGTTTAGGTAAAATTGGCTGGGTCATACTTCTGAGAAAAGGAGCGAATTTCTTGGGAAGCTTGAAAACGACGGTATAATCATCAACTTTAGTGACTTCAAATTCTTTGCCGTCAACAGTGAAAATATCTTTAGCAGAGGTTGGGACCTTCGGGTTATAAATTAAATCACGGAAAGTAAAAACCACATCATCCGCCGTCAAGAGCGTGCCGTCAAACCAAAGCACATCATGACGCAGATAAAATGTCCATGTCAACCCATCTTTAGAAACTTCCCAACTCCTGGCGAGGTTGGGAACAACTTTGAGGGTAAAGGGGTCTTCTTTAGTCAGTCCCTCAAACAAAATACTGGTCACCACAGAACTAGAAGTTTCATTAGCAACAATTTCATTGAAGGTCTTAGGATCAGAAGCTGTAGATAAAACTATTTGCCCGCCATAACGGTTTTCACCCGCCCAAGCGGACAGTGTAAAGGAAAGGACAGCTAAAAAAATAAGAAAGGTTTTCACCTGGGGTCTTATTTGGCTGTATTAGACACTGGTGTTGGGGACGCCTTAGGCATAGAAGATTCTGCTGTCGCAGAGTTAAAAGGCTTCCCTTCGTTCATAGGTTTTGGTCCACTGACCTTAACAGATGGTTCTTCTTGCTTGGCGGTCTGAGTCGCGTTAACTGGCAATTTCGCGTGTGTCATTAAAGATTTCTCCCCTCTGGCAGAGCTTACCGCCAGGACCAAGGCAGTGGAAAAGAAGATGACCGCTAAGGTCGTTGAGAGTTTGACCATAAAGGAATTGGTCTGTGTACCAAACATGGATTCCGCCGAAGAAAAGCTTTCCGCCAAACCGCCGCCACGGCCTGATTGCATAAGAATGGATATGACCAAAAGTATGCAAACAACAATGTGAAGAAAAACAATAAAACCCATGAACTTCTCCTTAATTTTTGCGGGCTGATTTAACGATGGCCGCAAACGATGGCGCTTTTAAACTAGCGCCTCCAACTAAAGCGCCGTCAATATCGGATTTAGCGATTAAAGCCACAATGTTTTCCGGCGTCACCGATCCGCCATATTGGATACGTATCGATTGGGCCACCTCTGAATCAAACAACTTTCCCAACAATTGGCGAATATACGTGTGTACTTCCTGGGCCTGTTCGGGAGTGGCGGTCTTACCGGTACCTATGGCCCAAACAGGCTCATAAGCCAAAACAATCTTTTTCATCTCATCCGTCGTCAAATTAGCCAGCGACCCTCCACAATGATCCTTAATGACGTCAAAAGTCCTGTTGGCTTCACGTTCAGCCAAATTCTCACCGACACAAACGATCGGGGTCAATCCATGGCTCAAAGCGGCACGAAGACGCTTGTTAACGGTCTCGTTAGTTTCTCCAAAATACTGACGTCTTTCGGAATGGCCGACGATAACATATCGAACGCCTAAATCCTTAAGCATCGGGGCGGAAACTTCACCTGTAAAAGCACCACTGTCCTGCCAATAAACATTCTGAGCACCCAAAGCGATATTAGTGTCTAAAACAACTTCACTGACATCACCCAAAGCTGTAAAGGGCGGGCAAACAACAATATCAACCCCCTCGACATCCAAAACTTCACGCTTTAATTCTTCCACCAGGGTCATGGCCTCCCGGGAAGTTTTATTTAATTTCCAATTTCCTGCAATAATGGCTTTACGCATAAGATATCCACCTTCAGCTATTTATCATTTAACGCGGCAATGCCAGGAAGGACCTTGCCTTCCAGGAACTCCAGCGAAGCCCCACCACCGGTTGAAATATGGGTCATCTTATCTTCCAGGCCGAATTTAGCCACAGCTGCCGCGGAGTCCCCGCCCCCGATAATCGTCGTAACATCGTTTAGACCGGCCAGAAATTCGGCGATGTCCCTGGTACCGGCAGCATAAGCGTCCCTCTCGAAAACTCCCAAAGGGCCGTTCCATATGACAGTCTTGGCCTTGGACAGAATGTCCTTGTAATATTGACGGGTCTTAGGGCCTATGTCCAGGCTCTGCCAGCCATCGGGAATGGTGTCTGAAACCTTACAATCATTACTTTCAAAGGCCTGAGTGATGACAAAATCTTTTGTCAAGGCCAACTCCACTCCGGCCTTTTTAGCCTGTTCCATCAATTCTTTGGCCATATCGACTTTATCTTTCTCTAATTTCGAATTACCGATGCCAATCCCCTGTGCTTTTAAAAACGTATACGCCATGCCGCCGCCAATAATAATACTATTGGCTTTAGGGATTAAATTCTTGATCAATTCAATTTTATCGGAAACTTTGGCCCCGCCTAAAACAACAACCATGGGACGTTTGGGATTGTTAATGGCGCTGCCTAAATATTGAAGTTCTTTTTCGATAAGAAACCCAGCGACCGACGGAAGGTATTGGGTGATCCCGGCCGTGGACGCATGCGCACGGTGGGCCGTACCGAAAGCATCATTGACATAAATATCAGCCAAAGAAGCCAATTCTTTGGCAAAGGAAGCGTCGTTTTTCTCCTCAGCTTTATGAAAACGCAAATTTTCTAAAAGAACCACCCTCTCTTTACAAGTGCCGATAGCATCTTTGACCGCCTGGCCGACACAATCGTTCAAAAAGGCCACTTTCTCCTTTAATAACTGTTCTAAACGCACGGCCACCGGCTTGAGACTAAATGCTGCTTCGAAACCTGTCCCCTTGGGACGCCCCAAATGGCTCATTAAAATGACCTTAGAAGCCCCTCCCCTTAAAGCATATTCAATGGTAGGCAAAGCAGCCGTGATACGACGGTCATCGGTAATGGAGAAATGCTCATCCAAAGGCACGTTAAAATCTACCCGGATAATGAGCTTCTTACCTTTAATATCAATATCTTTAATGGTTTTCTTGTTCATATACTCCCCTCTGTCGAAAGCTTTAAAAAAAAGGTATTATACTGGATATGGTCACTTTGTCAAATTATGGACATACCACCCGATAGTCCCCTTAAGTCCTTGCTCAAAGCCCACCTTGGCTTTAAAGCCAAACTCTTTTTGGGCCCTGGAGGTATCCAGGCAACGCCGCGGTTGACCATCAGGCTTGGATGTGTCCCAGATGACATCTCCCTTAAACCCCGTTAGTTTGACAATCAATTGGACCAAATCTTTAATTGAAATCTCAAAACCGGCCCCCAAATTCACCGGCTCCGGGCCATTATATTTTTCTGCAGCCAAGACAATCCCTCTGGCAGCATCGTCAACGTATAAAAATTCACGGGTGGCCTCGCCAGTCCCCCAAACCGTAATGGATTTATGTCCCGCGGCTTTGGCCTCAACG
This sequence comes from bacterium, assembly GCA_021783915.1. GTDB lineage: Bacteria > Omnitrophota > Gorgyraeia > Zapsychrales > Fredricksoniimonadaceae > JACQCF01. Next base: position 6,074 of record JAJXTI010000037.1, on the reverse strand, counting down.
CATTTACGGATTAAAGCCGGAATGACGTGGGAAGTATCGAGAGAAAAATTATCACCGGGACCGTAAAGATTAACAGGTAAGAGGTAAATAGAATTAAACCCGTATTGTTGCCGGTAGGCCTGTGATTGGACCAAAAGCATTTTTTTGGCCAGCCCATAGGGAGCGTTCGTTTCTTCCGGATAGCCGGTCCAAAGGTCTTTCTCTTTAAATGGGACGGAAGTAAATTTAGGGTAGGCACAAATAGTGCCGAGGGCCACAAATTTAGGGATTTGAAATTTTCTGGCCTGCTCGATCAGTTCAACCCCCATCATTAAATTATCATAAAAAAACTTTCCCGGGTTTTGTTGATTGGCACCTATCCCACCTACAACAGCGGCCAGGTGAATGACCATGTCTGCTTTTGCTTGACGATAGAGTTTACGGATAGCGGATGTTTTACGTAAATCGAAGTCTTTGGAACGCGGGACCTCGATATGGCGGCATCCTTTTGCTTTAAGCTGCTGAACCACCACCCGGCCTAAAAAACCGGCCCCGCCGGTCACAACCACCCTTTTGTCAGGCCAAAAACTCATATTTTTCCCTTTAACCCATAGACCGTTTTCTTAATTAATTCCATGTCTGCGTCAACCATCATGCGTACCAGTTGATGAAAATTGACTTTAGGTTTCCATTTAAGCACCCGACGTGCCTTGGAACTATTCCCCAGAAGGAAATTGACTTCCGTAGGGCGCAAATATCTTTTATCGATGATCACATGTTTGCGCCAATTCATTTTGGCATAGCCAAAGGCCTCTTCCAAGAATTCCTTGACCGAATGTGTTTCTCCCGTTGCGATAACATAATCATCCGGTTTAGGCTGCTGCAGCATAAGCCACATCGCTTCCACATAATCTCCGGCAAACCCCCAATCTCGCTTGGAATCCAAATTCCCTAAATAAAGTTTCTTTTGAAGGCCATGTTTAATACGGGCCAAGGCCATGGTGATCTTACGGGTCACAAAGGTCTCCCCCCGGCGGGGAGATTCATGGTTAAATAAAATTCCATTGCAGGCAAACATCTTATAAGCTTCACGGTAATTGACGGTCATCCAATAAGCGTAAACCTTGGCTGCGGCATAAGGACTACGCGGATAAAAGGAGGTCTTTTCTGTCTGCGGGGTTTCCAGGACTTTACCGTACATCTCGGAACTCGAAGCCTGATAGAATTTTATCTTAACACCAGCCCCGTGGATGGCCTCCAAAAGACGGACTGTTCCCAGCCCTGTGATTTCCCCCGTATATTCAGGCACCTCAAAAGAGACCTTCACATGGCTTTGGGCGCCCAAATTATATATTTCATCGGGACGAATTGTTTTAATGATTGTGTTGAGTGAACTGGCATCATTCAGGTCCCCGTAGATCAAGCTCAAGCGCCGATCCTTTTCATGGGGGTCTTGATAAAGGTGTTCAATACGGTCTGTATTAAAGCTGCTGGAACGACGGATGATCCCGTAAACGTCATATCCTTTTTTAATCAAAAATTCCGTCAGATAAGAACCGTCTTGACCTGTAATACCTGTAATCAAAGCTTTTTTTCTGTCCATGGATTAATAAGCCCCCGTTCCTTTAAGAACAACCGGAATAGTTTGAAATAATATATACAGATCTAAACTAAAAGACCAATTGTTTATATACCAAATGTCCCAACGTAAAAAACGCTGGAAAGACACATTGCTGCGTCCTTTGATTTGCCACAAACCGGTGATCCCCGGCCTTATGTTAAGTCTTTTTAATTGCCGTAAATCTTCCCTTTCAATTTGTTCTATAGGCAAAGGCCTGGGGCCCACCAAACTCATGTCCCCTTTGAAAACATTAAGAATTTGAGGCAGTTCATCCAAACTATATCTGCGTAAGAATGCTCCTACCCGGGTAATCCTTGGGTCCTTTTTTATCTTAAAAATAGGCCCATCAACTTCATTTTTATCTTTCAATTGTTCCAGCAAGGCGTCCGCATTGACAAGCATGCTACGAAATTTATACATATTAAATATACGTCCGCCTTTCCCGTAACGTTTGGACCTATAAAACACCGGGCCAGGGCTGTCCAACTTAATCCATATCGCAAGCACTATAAAGATGAGTAGCAAACAAATAATACCGAAGAAAGACAAAAAGAAATCAAATACTCTTTTGGCTTGTTGGCGATAACTGATCTCAATGTGGGTGTATTCCAATATAGGGATGATCCCTATGTTATAGCGGTGCACATCCGTAGACATCCATTCAAACCCCTGCGGGACGACCCTGACAGCAATCTTCAAGTCCCTTGATTGCTCTAAAATATTCAATAACATCTTTTCATCGGAATAAAGTGTCACAAAAACAGTATTAATAAAAAACCTTCGGGCGATACCCGCGAAATCTTCCACCTTACCTAAAACATTGTTTTGATTGACTTTAATGTCCTTAAAATCATCCAGGAACCCAATGACCCTGAGTCCCAGCTCGGGACGACTTTGAATTTCCTGTTCAAGAAGCCTGCCTACTTTCCCGGCCCCGATAATAATGACGTTAAAATTATTGTAACCGTTGGTAACAAGATAGTCGACCAGTCTTTTTTTGACGGCGCGCCAGAGGGACAAAAACACCACTAATAAGACAGCACTCAGAATCGCAACACTGCGTGGAAAGTCCTGCACTCTTAAAAGATAACTCAATACAATAAATATGAGTGTCGCGCTGACGACAGACTTAATAATCTCCCAGATCTCCACGGTTTCTAACATTTCCCGACGGGTCTGGTAGAGATTGTGCGTTTGGTTAAAAAATAAAATCATCAATAACCAAAGAAAAAAAACCGAACGGTAGGAATTCTGAGGGCTTAGGAAAAAATTCTGCACCGTGACCTGAAAAGGGATCGTGTGAGGTCTTAAAAAACAAGCTAAATAAAACGCCAGCGAAACGGACAGCACGTCAAACAGTATATAAATCAGACGGATTAAACCCGTTTGCCAAAAATCACGATGTGTCATTTGTTTTTCCCGAACAGATTTCTTAAAATATAGAATATAAACAATGTATTACCAATCAAGTAACGCCGCCAAAGACGTTTAGGTTCACAACAAAGGCGAAATAGCCATTCTAGACCGCCTTGCCGCATCCACCGGGGAGCTTGCGGTTTAGAACCCGATATGAAATCAAAAGCGGCACCCACTCCCACTAACACAGGCGTGTTAAGAAAAGGACGATTATGGTACATCCAAAAATCCTGCTTTGGAGATCCTAAAGCCACCCATATAATGTCCGCATGGGAAGTGTTTATCATATCAATAATCACAGAACTTTCAATATTTGCTTGAGGACTAAATGCCGGAGCATGCGATCCGACAATATTGATAGAGGGATTCTGCTGTTTTAATTTGGCGGCAAGTGTAAGTAAGACTTCGTCTGTACCCCCATAAAAAAAATGCTTTAAACCTGTTTCTTGGCAAAGACTGACCATCAGGTCAGGGCCATAAGTACGGCCGACCTGTTTAGCCCCCTTTAAGCGACATAACCAAGCCACCGGTGCCCCATCAGGAGTAACCATAGCCGCTTGATTAACCACTTCTCGATAACCCTCTACATGCTGACAATCGACTATGGTAGATACAGGTGAGACGCAAATATAGCCCTTCTCACGTTTAGCTACCAGATCTTTAACAATCTCAACTGCTAAAGTTGGATTAACCGCGCTGACCCTAACACCTAAAATATCGATTCTCTCATCAACAGTCATATTTCAACATAAGGTATTCATTTTTGCTTGGTCGTAAATAGACATTAACTGTTTATAATTTGATTGCGCCGAGTAATGTTCTTCAAATTGTTTACGAGCCTGCAGACCCATTGCGATGGTCTTTTGAGGATCCCCACTGAGGCTGCTTATTTTTTCTTTCAAGTCACAGGCATCGCCAGGGTTAAATAACACACCCGTCACCTCTGCCCTGACCAATTCCCGCATAGCACCATGTCCGGATGCAACCACAGGTACTCCACAGGCAAACGCCTCAAGGATGGCAACCGGAAAATTCTCATAACAAACGGAAGGTACGATAATGGCTTTGGCTTTTTTGAGTGTCTCATAATACGAATCCTTATCTAAAAAGCCTGTTAAGCGTATATTGGTCAAAGCATGCTGCTTAATATAAATTTCCGCTGTTTTTCTTAAAGGCCCATCCCCCATAATAACCAGAGGGACCTTGGGAAGGTCTTTAAAAGACTCCAGAAGGACCATTACTCCTTTTTCCTCACTTAAACGTCCCGCAAAAACGAAATAGTCTTGCGCAGCAGTCCGAACGCCGGGGTCTGAAAGAAGAAAATTGGGTTTGACCCAAATCTTTCCTTTAGGCAAGCCTCCTTGCACAAATTTATCCCGGGCAAAATCAGTCAAAGCGATAAAAGCATCCACCTCCTTGACTCCGGTCTTTCGTTGACGGTGTTGTTGAAGCATCCTTACCACGGCCCAGGTTAAAACCCTGGAATTGCGATAACAACCATAGCTGATCCCCCGGGACAATGAATGACTCAAACATTCTTCACAAGCATGGCCTTGTCGGTACAAAAGCGCGTTTGAACACAACAAACGAAAATTATGCAATGTCTGCACCACGGGGACAGCCACACTGCGGCAAGCTGCATATACCGAAGGGGTCATCATAAAAAAAGTATTGTGAAAATGGGCCACATCCGGATGAAAATCCAAACAATGTCGACGGACAAGATGATAGAAACGCTCGGACCAGCTCCAAGAAAGTACATTACTGATTTTTGAGACCATCGAAAGATCATTAAAATCTTTATTGGTGGCCTCCACCAATAAAACTTCATGGCCATGGCTGCGCAGAAGATCAATCTCAGAACGGACAACGGCGTCTTCACCGCCGGGTTGTTGGTAATAATTGTGCCCTACAAGAATCTTCATAATATATCCGTTGTCTCACGCCAAGACTCCCCTTTTTAGCTTTAATTTCTTCCACCATAAACCATTATTCTTATACCATTGGATCGTCCTTTGAATACCTTCTTCAAAAGTAATTTGAGGATAAAAACCTAATTTACGGATCTTGGAACAATCGATCGCATAACGAAAATCATGGCCTAAACGGTCGGGGACATACTGAATCATATATGAGGTGTGCCCCATTATTTTAAGGATATTCTTGGTCAGCCTTAAGTTGTCCAAATAATCCTCTCCTGCTATGTTATAAACTTCTCCCGCTTTACCTTTGTTCAGGGCCAAATCAATCGCCCGGCAATGGTCTTGTACATAAAGCCAGTTCCTCACATTTTTCCCGCTTCCATACAGTGGCACCTTTTTGCCATCGATAAGATTAGTAATAAATAAAGGAATGACTTTCTCAGGGTATTGGTTAGGGCCAAAATTATTCGAACAACGGGTTATTACTACATCCATCCCATAGGTTGCAAAATAAGAATGGACCAGTAAATCAGAAGAAGCCTTGCTTGCCGAATAAGGGCTACTGGGGATCAAGGCGTCTGTTTCTTTAAAATAACCGCTTTTGCAGCTTCCGTAAACTTCATCGGTCGACACATGCACAAAACGCTTGATATTAGCTTTATGGGCTGCCTGCAAAAGAGTATGCGTTCCAATGACATTAGTTCTGACAAAATTTGACCCGTCTTGGATGGAACGATCCACATGCGTCTCTGCCGCGAAATGCACAATGATAGAACAATTCTTGATAACACGTTCGACCAATCTACCATCACAAATATCGCCTTTGACAAAACGATACTGGGAATGATTGACAACTTCTTTGAGATTATCCAAATTACCTGAATAGGTAAGCTTATCAAGGTTAATAACCTGACATTTCTTGTAGGTCTTTAACAAATATTTTATGAAATGTGAACCTATAAAACCAGCCCCGCCGGTCACTAAAATACGCATTTTACCTCACCCTTTTGAAGGAAATTGCCTGGCTACAATCTGGTTGGCACGAAACAACGATGGGAACGTCCCACAATCTGTCCACTGCCCTTTGAGAATATCAAAATACAACTCGCCCTGACGTAAATACATATTATTAACGT
>JAJXTI010000129.1 GCA_021783915.1 bacterium | reverse complement strand
CCTTGTCAGATTGCCCATCATATTGACGCTGTTAAGACTCATGTGTTGTCCCTTTCATTTAAAGAATGGTTTATGTAGTTTGTTATATCAACCGTGCGGACAGTTCATCCAAAACAATCCGCCCCTTATCCGTGACTTTCAACCGGGGGCCTTCGACCATTAAAAACCCCTCTTGTATAAAACCATCAATGATGGTTTTTTTATCTGATGGCACCAGAGTCGTATCAATACCCTCATTCATTCTTAGACCGAACAGGACCTTCTCCATAATCAAAGTTTTCGTGTCAAGCTCTTCAAAACCCGCCCGCGCGTCGGCCTTCGTTAAATATTCTTGCAATCTTTCAGTGTTCCAATAGCGCCGGTTCCCCATAAACCCATGGGCCCCCATGCCCAGGCCGATGTACTCTTTGCCTGACCAATAATTCTTGTTGTGCCTCGACTGGTAACCTTCCTTGGCAAAATTGCTGATTTCATATTGTTTAAATCCATAACTTCCAAGAATTTCCGTGACCCTCTGGTAATCTTTAGCTATTTTTTCATCATCATCGAGTTTAAGCGCCTGGGCATAAAAACGGCTGTTAGGTTCAATCGTCAGGGTATATAAGGACAAGTGTTCACTGCCCAAAGAAGCTATGGCGCACACGTCCTCTTCTAATTCCTGTTTGGTCTGAGAAGGAAACGCGTACATTAAATCTAAATTGACATTATTAAAACCCGCTTGCTTTAAAATATTGTACGCGTTTTTTGCCCGCGGAGCATCATGCCGTCGTCCCAAAAATTTCAAATAGCGTTCATTCAACGACTGCACTCCCAGGCTGACGCGGTTGAACCCCAGTTCCTTAAGAGTGGCCGCTTTAGATAAATCAATGCCTTCAGGGTTGGCCTCCATTGTTATTTCACAACCGGCCCTCAAAGAAAAATTCTCTTTGATTACCGTCATCAATCGCTTAAGCTGGTCTTCTGACAGCATCGAAGGAGTCCCTCCCCCCACATAAATGGTGTCCACGGACACCCCTTGATATTGCCCCACCTCTTTCGCTAATCGATCCAAATAATCATCACTGTGGCTCGTCTGCGCGACCGCGATCGTGAAGGAACAAAATAAACATTTATGCGAACAAAATGGAATATGAATATACACTGAAGAAGGGCCCATAAGTTATGATTATTTATCGACGGGAAAAACGAACCATGTTGTCCACTCGTACGAAAAAATATTTAAAAAGTTTTTGCATAACATAACACATATGTTAATATTCTAATAACAAATCAATCCTTAAGAAAGGAGAGAAAACAATATGGCTACAAAGAAAAAAAAGAAGACAGCAAAAAAGAAATAAGTACTGTTTTCAAATTCCATTATCATAAAACCCTCTGTTAGTTATCAGAGGGTTTTATGTTGATAAGACCACTGTGTTTGGGCTTGTCATTCTGAACGGAACGAAGGACTGCCTCTATAAGAGACCCTCACAAAAATAATCCCCACCTCATACAACAAAATCAACGGAATGGCCAACAACACTTGAGAAACAACATCCGGTGGAGTAATGATGGTTGCAATAATCAAAATAATCATAATGGCATGCCTGCGTTTCTGGCGTAAGAATTCCGGTGTGGCAATCCCTATTCTGGCCAAAAAGGCCAACACCAAAGGCAACTCAAAGGTCACCCCGAAAGCAATCAACATGTTGGCCAAAAAACCCATGTAATTACTGACGGTGATCATCGGTTGCATATACTCCGAAGAGAAGCTCATCAAGAACCTGTACGTCAAAGGAATGGCCACAAAATAAGAAAACAAGACCCCCAACATAAAAAATAACAACGAAAGCGGGCCAAATACGACGATAAATTTCTTTTCATGGGGGCGAAGGGCGATGCCTATAAAACCCCAAATTTGATAAAGGGTAAAGGGGAGGGAAATTAGAAATCCCATGACTGCCGCCAATGTCATATAAGCGGAAAAAGCTTCCAGGGGCGAGGTAAATATAAGGTGCCCGGACGATACTCCCCCCTTGAGAATGGCGGGTTTAACAAGCACCGGGATGATTTTACCGACAAAATTGTAACAAACCAGCGTCGCGGCTATAAAACCCAACAGGATTCTAACTAGTCGCCGGCGCAGTTCATCCAGATGGGTCAAAAATGATTGAAACTGGCTTAAAAAAGTCACTTGGAATTATCTTCGATAGACTTTTTGACGTCTTCTTGCACGTCGTTCACGTTCTTCTTAAACTCACGGATGGCCTTGCCCAAAGCGGCGCCGATTTCCGGTAATTTCTGCGCGCCAAAAAGCAAAACAAAAACCACCAAAATTAAAATGAGTTCTCCAGTACGTCCTCCCATAATGAGCTCCTTTAAAGGGTGTTGATAAAGTAGATTATTCTATAGTTCGGGCACCTAGGCCACAAGGGAAATTTATAAACTACTCCGATAAACGGACAATGACCCCCTTGCACCGGGCACGGGTATAAGCGTCTGCCAACAGCCGCAAAAATATCATTAAATAGAGCAATGTTAAAACAAAACCTACCATTAAAGGAGATGAGCTATGGGCCTTAAACCCATAGGCCTGACGGAAAAACTCCAAAAAATGAGTGATGGGGACGGCCAAAGCCATAGCTTGAAAAAATGGGGGAAGGATATTGATCGGATAATAAATCCCGCAAAGAATCATGAACAAGTGGGCGAACATCCAGGCCGTGATCTCTACTTTTTGGCCAAAAGATAAAATAAGGATATTGACCATGATCCCTAAAATCAAAGCGCATGAAAAAAGCCCCAATAAAAACCAGGTCGTGACCCAGAACCCCGGTAAGTGAAAACCAAACCCCACGGCCGCAGCGACCACCAACAAAGCAAAAGTGATCCCCCCGCGTACCATTCCGGCAATCCAAGTGCCCAAAACTCCTTCCGTTACGCCTACAGGGGTAAGCATAGTGTGCTTAAGACTTTTCGACCATAATTCATAAAGCACCGTATACCCCACATCTAATTGCACAATTTGTAAAACTCCGGCAGCCAGAGTCCCTGTCATGATAAATTCAAAGACCTGATCACCTAAATGGACAAATTTCGACATTAGTCCGATAGATATCAAACTAATCAAAGGCCAGAAAAACACGTCTGTCATCACAAACAAATTACGCCTGGCAAAAATGGCGCTCCTTTTCGTAAAGGCAAAACAGCGGTTAAACCACCCCCCAGTATTTTTGGGCCCTTGCGGCAAGGACACCGTGGGAGTTGTTGGGGATGGTTTTTCTAATATTTGTGGATGGGTCTCTTGGGCCAAACGAATGAAGACCTCTTCTAAATCATCAGTATGATGCAAACGCTTTAATTCTTGGATGGAGGCGAGTTTAACGATATTCCCCTTTTGAATAAAGGCCACCTTCTGGCACAATTCCTCGACCTCGTCCATGTTGTGACTGGTGAAAAGAACGGTCATTTTGCGTTCTTTTAAAACATCTTTGACCACTTGGCGGGTCTTAATGGCCACATCCGGGTCGAGGCCTATGGTCGGCTCATCCAAAAAAAGGATTTTAGGGCCATTGAGCAAAGATTTGGCCAATGACAACCTCTGTTTTGTTCCCGAGGACAATTCATCGAAACGGCGGTCAGCAAAATCTTTCAAATAAAAAAG
>JAJXTI010000036.1 GCA_021783915.1 bacterium | reverse complement strand
TTCCGATCTAATTATAGACTTTCCTTGTGAGATTAAACGATCCTGTGCAACCTGAGGCCAGAAATGCAACAACCATGATCGAGGCTACCATTTTCTTCATACACCCTCCTTGTTGATGGCGTGTTTTTGTCTAAAAACCGACGTATTTTAGCATAAAGATAAAAAAATCAACAAAAGATATATCTAAACTTTGGCGGAACAGTCTTTTAAGACTTTTTTCGACGGAAGGGGTTAACTTTAAACTGCAGGCATTGACGAACCAAGGCCTTTTTTTCATCCTGATGCAATTGGCTTTCGATGGGTTTATAGACGCTTTCAATCTCGATTTGGATATGGTTACGGATAAGGCAAATAAGATAGACGCCTTTTTCTTTGAGTTGGTCGATGATCTTCTGCTGGCGCAGACCATTTTTCTCTGATTTAAGCTGCTTGAAAAGATATTCAAAATTTTCCAGGTTCAATTTGAATTCATTGCGCTCCGCACGCAAAAAACAAAGCATAGGTTCCAGTTTGGGAATATGTTTCTGGATATAAGGGAAAACTACTTTTTCGTCCAATTGAATATGTTCGAACATCTTACCTCTCAAAAAAGTCACGACCTTCTCGATGGCCTTAGTATTCTTGCCCAAAAACATCTTGCCTTCATACTGAAGGTTTTTGATGGACACCCCAAGGTCATCCAGCATTTTAAGAACTTCCTGTGATTCTTTTTTAAACATATTAATCATATTGGGAATCTCCTCCCCATACACAAGCCGTATTTTGCGAAGATATATTTAATTATACATACGTATTTTAATATGTCTGTGACAAATGTCACAGCCAAGACACCCTCGTGGGGCCAATGGGGACTCTGTAAAAGAAGGAGAGTGGAACTAAGCCAGGAGTTTGCGTAGCCCTTCAGTATCTCGAATGATGATCTGATGCGGCTTAATGTCTATGAGTTTGGCCTTTTTTAGCTGGTAAAGATGGCGGACAACCGTTTCCCTAGCTGTACCAAGCCTTTGGGCGATTTCCTCCCGGGTAAAATTGACCGGTAAAATGGTTTGTTTTTTTAAATCTATCTGATCTTCATCAGACATATCCAAAAGGAATTTAATCAAACGCTTCTTGACTTCATTAAGGGAAACATCGGCAATAAGAGAACTGAAATGACAGAGCCTATCGGCAAAAAGTTTATTAAGGGCATGCATCATACTGGAATTGGAATTAACCAGCTTAATATAACTGTCTCTGGAAAAAAGCCACACCTCACAATCTGTCATGGCCTGGGCATTAGTCACGCATGTCCATGTAGCAGAACCAGGGTTACAGGCGCATGTATGTCCCGGCTCCAGGATTTCCAGAATCTGCTCTCTGCCCGAGGAAGCCGTACGAAAAATCTTCACACGGCCCGATTTGACAATAAATATACGCTCACACGGGTTCCCTTCCGTAAAAAGAAAATCCCCTTTTTCAAGGCATTTGACCCTTAAAGTTGTCTCGACAAGGGCCCTCTCACTGGCTGTAAGCCCACGGAAAAGAGGAACATCTATCAATGCAATTGAATTGTTCTTGTGAGGCATTAAAAATTTATCCCGTAACTGGATGGATTACAACTGGGGAGGATTATAACATAAAAAAAATGGATAAGAAAAAGGATTTGTTAAACAGATACGCAAAAGCCCTGGAGACTCTAACTACCCGAATGGCAGTCAACACAATTCATCTGTTTCCAGCTATCATCATCACCGTCAGGATGATGGAACGGCACACCGTCTGGGCTTCCCTCCATGGCCCCAGGAGTCCCCTGTTTAATGATAATATGGCAAATAGTACAATTTTGCGACAGCACCTTGCCTTGGGCAGACTGGTGTTTATTATCATGACAACGAAAACATCCCGGAAACACCATATGACCGATATTGTTAGGATACTCCTTCCAAGAGGCCTTCATATCCGGGAAAATATTTTGTTGATAAATTTCGACTACCGACTGAACAGTCTTGACGATAAAATCTTTCTTCTGGCGCCAAATTTCGGGATATTTCTTCATATAAAATTCTTCAAGGGATTTTTTGATTGAAGATGCGGCCACACCCTGCGAGGGATAATCCGCTTCTAAAGCTTTGACAGCTTCCCGTTTAATAAAGGGGAGGTCTTTATCAATGGCCCCAAAAGCCATGGCTTCATTCACAGCCACAAAGGGGACTTTGAAACCATGACTTGGCCGATTATGGCAATCCATACAATCCATACGACGCATTTCTCCCTTTGGAGGTTTATCCGCTGTAAATTTAGATTCTTTATCGACATATATTTCTTCCTGGCCATCCGCATGAACGACTTTGACCCATGGAATCACCTGACGTTTTTTGTCCGTAGTAATATAATAAATCTTATTACTCAAGTTCATGTGCCAATGGATCCCTCCCCGTTGGCCATAAGGAGGCACTCCTCCTCCAACGAGCATCAACATATGGTTTGTCCATGGGGTGTTTTTCTCATCTGATAGAAAATATTGCTTATCTTTTTCCACAGCACCAAAAAATTGCCGCGGCCAATGGCATTTTTCACAGGTTTCCTGGGCCGGTCGCAAATTCTTTATGGGAGTTTCAACAGGGCGATGGTATTTATTAAAAATTACGGAATAAACCATTTGGGTGCCGGCAAGCTTGGAACGGACATATGAGCCGACCCCCGAACCGACATGGCAATCCACGCAAGCCACACGGGCGTGGGGGGAATTCTGGTAAGCCACATACTCTGGGTTCATGACTTGATGGCATGTTTGCCCACAGAAAGTCACTGACTCCGTAAATTCATAGGCCCGATAAGTCACTACCATCAAAAAAATCAAAAAAACAGTCGATAAACCTATAATAATATATGCCCTGCGTTGATGGACAGGGTTATTAAAATCAAAAACAGGAAAATGGGCGCCATGCCCACCTTTTCGCCTTCTTTGACGTTCCAATAAAACACCTACCGGAATCAACAAAAGACTTACGGCAAATAAAGTGGGGGCAATCATATAGGTAACTATCCCTAAATAGGGGTTTACCTGCTGTGACTTCAAGTCCAAGATAAATAAAACAAGGATCGTCGAGAAAGAGACCACCGAAAGGATACAGCCAATGACGCTAAGCCAATTTTGAAAAAGACCGGGTAGTTTTTTCTGATCTGGGCACATATCAATATCTACTATAAAATAGATAAGCCCCTTTTGCATAGGGGGCTTATCTAAATTTATCTACGATTTCCTTAATGTCTTTACAGTCTTTAAAAATTAGTTGCTTTTTGGGATTGGGTGTTTAATTTTATCCCATTCTTGTTTAAAATCAAACGGTTTGGTCATGGCAGGTGATTCAGAGTTATGACACTTAACACACGTCTTCTCATCAGGCATAATCAAACCGTTGGCAATAGCTTCTTGTTTATCCTGCATGACGCTTTTCCTCATATAATCTTTACCTGGACCGTGACACGATTCGCATGAAACACCCTCTTGTACCGGGACTTTTTCCGTAACTTTATTCTCGGTAAACCCATAGGCAGTTGAGTGGCATTTCAAACATTTACCGCTAGTTTGAGGATTATCGACACCAAGTTTGGCTCCGAGTTCCTTGGCCTTTGGCGTACCCAGAGTCTCAAAAGCCTTGGCATGCGCCGTGCCCTGCCAAATAATGACCTGCTGCCCAATATCAGCCTTCTTATGACACAAAGAACATTTGGACACACCCACAAAGTCATGATCAAATGTCTGGGCCATACAATCTGAAGGGGACAAAAAAATAATTCCTACCACAAATACCATCCAAAAACCTACAAGCAATTTTGTCCTCATGTGACGTTCTCCTGTGCTTATTTATGCTGTTTGTCGTTATTATGATTGACACTATTTCCCCTGGTGTTTATTACATGAGGAACCCCGTAAATATTAAACTCATATGTCTTCCCAAAAAACGTCTGTTTAGTTTCTGAAAGGGTTCCTAAAATCCCAAAAACCAATAAGGAAAGGATTGTTAGCACTCCAACAGCCATTGAAATCGGCCTTTTAAAAGGGATACGGTTAGGGCTTCTATCCAAAAACGGCCATAGAAAAAGCAACAGCGGCGCCAAGCCGACCACAAAGATACCTATTAATTTTGGAAAATATTTCAGCACCTGATACATCGACATAAAATACCATTCCGGTTTGATTCCTTCAGGGGTCTTAAGAGGGTTAGCCTTCTCTCCCAATTCAAACGGAAGCAAAATAGAAAGAGTAATCAAAATTCCCAAAAGCACAAACCATACGATTCCTTCTTTGACCATGTGGTCAGGAAAAAATGGTATCCCCTCGCCTTTTTTAATTTCCTTTTCCTTGTCTACCGGGTCCATGGTGGACATCCCCTGAAAACGAACCAAAAAAAGATGAATGGCAACTAAGAAAAACACCACCCATGGCAAAATAATCACGTGAATAACAAAAAAACGCGAAAGTGTCTCCCCTCCAACAGCTGCACCTCCCCGCATAAATACCTTCATGGGTTCACCGATAAATGGTATGGCGCCGGCGATTTCAGTACCAACCGTTGTGGCCCAATAAGACAATTGATTCCAAGGAAGCAGGTATCCTGTAAACCCGAAGATTAACGTTAGGATAAATAAGGTCACACCAATGACCCACGTCAATTCTCTGGGCTTCTTAAATGACCCCGTCACAAAGGTACGCAACATGTGCAGGAAAACAACCAAAATCATCAGGTTTGCCCCCCAAGCATGAATCTGCCGATAGAGCCAACCCATATATGGCTTGGTCATAATGAACTTAATACTCTCAAAAGCTTCCTCAGCCGTAGGACGATAATATATGAGAAGCAAAATCCCCGTCAAAATCTGGCTAAGAAAAAGAAAAAGAGACATGCTGCCTAAAGTATGAAACCAACTGATATGTTTAGGCAAAGGTTTCCGCAATTGATAATCTAAAGGCTGTTCGATCGCTTTCAGATCAAACCGTTTTTCAAACCAAGCTCTAATTTTTTTCTTCATCATTGTGCAAAACCTTAAGCTTTAACCATAATTCTTCCATTGACCACGCTAACTTCATGAGGTGGTAAGCCCCGTGGCGGTGGTCCTGAGACGACCTTCCCATCAACATCATACACCCCTCCATGACAAGGGCAGACAATCTCATGACGGCTTTCATCCCAAGCCACCAGACAACCCAAATGCGTACACACAGCTGAAAAAGCCTTAAACCCCTGCGCCGTGTGCAGTACCAAAACAGCACTACCAGCTACAATCACCTTCTTGCCCCCTCCAACAGGAATATCATCCACACCACCAACATCACTTAAGCCTCCTGCCGGCCCTCGTTTGGTAACAGGGGCAAGATACGAAAGTGCCGGTAAAACCATCCCCGCCAAAGTGGCCAAAAGGCCGAAACGAATCACCGTACCAATAAAATCCCTACGGGTAATCTCAGGGTTAATCTTACAGGATGGATTCTGTTCTTCGTGAGTTGAGTTGTTCTCTTTGTCCATTAATGTTTGTCTTTACGTGATGATTCTAATTGTTTATACCTGATCCATAGCACGGTTACCATAATAAAAATAAAAATCCATAAAGGCCAAAGGGCTATTTTACGCATCTGAAGACTTTGTCTTTTTTGGTGAATGCTGTTCTGGATATCTTTTATTTGACTATTGACCTGTAAAGACAATTCCGCCACTTTACCATATGAAAGGGTGTGCTGCAATGGCTCCATTTGAAACACTTTTGTTTTGGTCTCTTCTAAGAGCGCGGTTTCATCCTCGACAAAAATCCCGTCAATAGAGGCCTTTTGAACCAGGGCCTGGGTCTGCTGCAACCCTTGTTGAGCGCTACTTAAAAGTTGTTTTAGTTTTTGTCCTTCTTGATAGGCATGGCTTTGAGGCTGATGGCATTTCACACAGGCCTGGTCATATAAATGCACACTGACCGGTTGAATCCCATGGTTGCTATGACAAGCAATACACTGCGGGAATTTCCCTTGATCCACAAGATTGGCATGGACGCTTTTGAGAAAATTGTCCTTTTCATTCATATGACATTTCCCGCAAGCATCCGCCACCTGCCTGACTCCAGGAGGCAAAGCGCCGTGACTTCCATGGCAACTGACACAAGTGGCCACTCCCATGTCTTTTTTCTCAAACAGAGCCTTGCCATGGACACTGTTTTTATAGAGCTGGAACATGTCGGTCTGTATGCCATAAGGTTTCATTAATGCCTTATTACCATGGCAACGGTTGCAGGTTTTAGGGATATTTAAAGGATAGACAGGGCTATTAGGGTCTTTGATATCCACGATATCATGATAACCATGGCAGTCGTCACAGACAGGTACACGGGTATCTTTGTTCTCAAAAAGCCTCTTACCATGCATACTGGTCTTATATTTCGCCAGCTGATCGGTGCGAATGCCGTAGAAATTCATCGCTTCGACATTGGCATGGCAATTGCCGCAAATTTGGACGATTTGCATCCTGTCCGGGACGCCAATATACCCCGTAGAGGGAGCTTTGGCTAAAGCTTTATCCGGCTGGGTAGGGTCCCCTCCGTGGCATTTCTCACAAGTAATCCCTTGTTTCCCATGAATACTATTTTTTAAATCCTGCCAAGTGTCTTGATGGCAAGAGATACAATAGTTCTTTGGGGTGTTTTGGGCCAAAACCAAGGGCCCAAAGCCCAAAATCACTGTGAGCAATAAAATGAATATACGCATGATTATCGAAGATTTACCAATTGAACTTCACGTTCATCTTAAAAATATTGGCTGAATAATTACCCAGCCCCGTCAACGAATTATCACGGTAAGAAGCGTACTCATAACCGGGTTCAATCGTTATCCATTTGTGCACAGTCCAATCTATCCCTGTTGAAAAAGTAAGCTGTCTAAAATTTGACCCCAAAGGCAGCCCAGCACTAAAATCCACATAATTATCGGCAATTGTATACATAACCGTGTTGTTCCAGCTTAAGTTCTCCTTTGGGTAATAAGTTGAGGAAAAAAGCCAGCTATTGTCTCCTGAATTAAAACCGGGGATCTGTACCGATGTTGAAGATCCCGCCAAGGTTTTAACATAGTTTTCCGCATGCGAATAAGATAACACCAGCGAAAGAGGATCAATAGGTTGTAATGTAATGTCATACGTGTACACCGAAGAAAGCATATGGTTCTCGGTTGCATCAAATACAGTACCACTGCCTGTCGACACATCCTTGGGGAAATAACGGTTATCCAAGAATTGATACCGAACTGAATTCGAAAGCCAGTGATAAGGTTTCCATTCTACCGTACTAGAAGCTTCTTCTCCATTTATTTTTAATGCATCTAAGAAAAGATCAGGATTAGACCCCGAAATAAAATCATACCGATTATCTTCCCAATGCTGACGCACCTGGGTTGTGATGATAAAGTATTTATTAGGGACAACCCTGCCTCCCAACGTCCATGATTCTTTTTGGGTCCTTCTAATTACCTCTTGTGAAAAATCATTAGCAACAGTAACACTATCAACCAAATTCTGATTAAACCAGTTCCTGTCCTGTTGCATGTCAGCTTCTGCGTATAAACTCGTATGGCTTATCCCATAATAACGTAAAGCAACGTGCTCGCCTACCAGATTATCTTGGCTTTTCACACTGCCTGTTTCTATGTTGCTAGGGGTCGCTGGAGGTGTACCGGCAGTGCTGTCATCCAAATAATTCTCAATACCGTTACGTCCTGAATATGCATACTTGACATCGGAGATAAAATCCAAATCAGGCGTTAAACTTGTGTGTAGATCCCCGTTCAATACATGTTCATCTTCTATATTGTCCGCGAAAGACCAGAAGGACTGGTGCGCATAGCCGTAATTATAAAGAACTCCGGTGCTTGAAAATTCCTGGTTCCTCATCAACTCAGTCGCATGAACATGGTTATAATGGTAACCTAAACCAGCAAACGTTTTATCATTAAACATCCACTTCTCTGCTCTGACTCCCGAAGAAAACAACTTAGCATCCGGAGATTCTTCTTGAGTACGAATTTTGTTATTCGCAGGGGTCGCTGTATTACTTAAAAATTGAAAATAATCATAGTTATGATTGTAATCAACTTCAGCTCTCTGTTCCCCTTTAAAGGTAACGCCGGCTATTTTCTTGTTCTCTTTAACCGTGACCGTGTCCACGGTATCATTGGTCTGGCGCCAACTCGGCCCGATTAATTTCGTCACGGCCCCACCCACTACTCCAGTCCACTTCAACATTGACTTAGCGCCATCTTTGGTGTCATGCTCATAGGCCACATCTAAAAACGGATTGTTGATTTCCCCCAAACCCGCTTCTAATTTAAAATAACTCATGTCCATCTGTAAATCAGGGCTGTTACCGGCCTTGGTTCCGCTTAATGAACCGGGGAAACCATTATCCTGATAAACCCCTCCCGTATTATCGTAATATTTCCTAAAAGATTTATAATTCAGCTTTAAAAAGCCCAAATCCCCTTTGCGTAAAATTAAATGACCATTGTCATCATTGGCTTTAGGGATAGTGCTCCCCTCGAATTCCACAGAAGTGTCCTTATTGATTTGTTTAATAAATGATACTTTGGTGGCTCCGCCCTGATAGCCGTCTTTCATCCAATTAAGGGCGCGGAATTTGTCCACGTTCCCTTTGACGGCCGCGTATTGCACCGGCTCAAGAGTAACACTGATGGGCGTAGGATCCTCCTGCGCCAGTACCGGACATTGTCCAATGAGCATTCCTGCCAAACCAACGGCTAGGGCTGTAACTGTTGATCGAAGGTTTCTCATAATATATCTTCCCTCCCTAATTAATAACGTAAATGTGAATTAAAATTAGACCCATGAATTGCTTGATGACAGCCCGCGCTAAAACATGTTCCACGTCCAATGAAACTTGTGTGATCCACGGAATTACCCATAAGAGGAAAGTTTATGGTCGCATGGCAACGTAAACATAAGTTTACGTCTCTGGCAATCAGCATTTTATCATTGACGGAACCATGGACTTGATGGCAAGTGGTGCATCCTTCCTTCACAGCATCATGTTCCCACACAAAGGGGCCGCGTTTATCACTATGACATTTGAAGCAAACTTCATTGACAGCATTTTCAGAGGTGGCCGTCCAGGGACGGACATCGATCCCATGGGCATCATGACAATCCGTGCAACTCATTTTCCCTTCCAAGACAGGATGGTGATAAGGCAAACGGAATTGCATTCTTTTATCGGTATGACAGGTAAAACAAACTTCCGGATCCTTCCTGGGATTTATAATGTTGCCCTTGCCGCCACCGTTATCCGCGTGTATGGAACCTGGCCCGTGGCATGTTTCGCAACCCTCGGCACCGGTCGTATCGTTTTTGATATTAATACGAGCGTGGGTAGAAAGTTTATACTCCTTATACTCCTTTTCATGGCAAGCGGCACAGGTATCCATACCGACATATTTGGCCTTCTTTAGAAGCTCCTGCACATTTTGTTCTGATGCCCTGGCCATCGGGGTCAAACAAAAGCAGCCTAAGAAGACTACCATAACCGCCAACAATACCTGATGCAATATTCCAATTCTCAATTTCATAAAGGTCTCCCGATTGTTGAATTAATTTATTTTTTAAAATTCTCCATAGACCCTACCTTCTTATACGTATCAGCCGTCGGCTTAGTGTCTTTACCCGCTGCGTTTAAGACCGCTTTACCATAATCATTTAATTCATGCTGACCGTCCGCTTTCTTGGGATGTTCCTGTGCATGGCAATTAGCGCATTTTGGTTTAGCGCCAGGGTAAGCTTCCTTGTAGGCCTGCATTTCTTTCAAATCTGCTAGAGCCGGGATACTCCACATTAATAAACCGACCAAAACAGTAGCATAAATTACTTTGGTTGCATTGTTTGTTTTCATAGCCTCTCCTGGTTTTATTATTTCTCCTTTTTAAACTCTCAAAAGTTGGAATTGGGAGATGTGATTCAAGGAACGATAAAACTCCCCCACCTTATCCTCAACTATTCTTTCAACCGCACCAATGCACAAAAGGCGTTTATTAATGTTATCTGTGACAACCCTATCAAGGTCATCCACCGTAAACAAAAAAACATCCTGGATCTGAGATACCTCTGGATTAATGTTCCGCGGGACTGAAATGTCCACGAAAACCATCTGACGCGCCAGCCGTTGGCTCATAATGTTTTCCACTAAATCTTTATCTACCAAATAATGGGGGCACCCGGTTGAACAAATACAAACATCTATTTCCGGTAATACCCGCTTGATGTCCCAAAACGGCACGGCCGTTGCGCCTGAGGCCTTTGCCAATTCCTCTGCCTTGGACAATGTGCGGTTCATGACAAAAATACGGCCCACGCCCTTGGTCTTTAAATGTGTTACAGCCAATGAACTCATCTTGCCCGAGCCCAAGATCAACACGGTCTTGTTGTCAAGAGATCCCAAAACATTCTGGGCCATGGCCACGGCAGCACCGCTGACGGAAACTCCTCCATAATCGATTTGGGTCTCACGCCTGGCCTTGCGCCCTGTCTGCAAAACAAAATTCGCTAAGATATTAAAGGTACGATCCATCATGGCCTTTTGAGTGGACAAATTAAACGCCTCTTTAATCTGGGCCATAATTTGTTTTTCCCCTAAGACCAAAGAATCCAACCCCGTAACTACCCTTAATAAGTGTCGTACCGCTTCCTCTTCAATATACGAATAAAAATGTTGTTTAAAATCCTTCGTAAATTCTGTTTTCTTAATCCTGAAAATTTTATCTATTAAAATACCGGTATCAGGAGGGGTTATCATGCTGGCATAAATTTCAGTGCGGTTACAGGTGGACAAAATAAAAGCCTCCACCACCTTGGGGTCGTTCTTTAATTCACTTAAAAGGATCTCTTTCTCTTCAGATGAAAAATAAAACTTTTCTCGAACCTCAATCGAAGACGTCCTATGGTTTAATCCAACCATGACTATGTTCGACATATCTCTCCCCCGTTAATAAAAATCTCTTATTCTAAAACAATCTATTACTTATTGATTACGGGGCCTATCATACAGAATGATGTTTTTCTTGTCTGTGACAAAAATCACACTTCCTGAGATATTAGAAATGGGAAAAATTTTATTAGAAGAATTAAAAGATATTGTTATTTCCTCTTAGCAAACCAGATATCCCGCGCATATTCATTGATGGTACGGTCACTGGAGAAATAACCAGCTTTAGCCGTGTTGTGGATGGATTTCTTTGCCCACTGGGTTTTGTCCAAGAATACTTTGTCAACATCCTCTTGTGTGCGGCAATAGGCCTCAAAATCGGCACACACCATAAAGGGGTCGGCGTTATAAATCGCATGAACAATGGGGGCAAACAACCCCGGCTGGAATGGAGAGAAAAAATTATTGGAAATCAATCGTAACACCTCCTTTAACGCAGGGTTTTTTTCAATAAATTGGTTGGGGACATATCCTTGGGACTTTAAGGCCTCTACTTCTTCGGCTCGGAGGCCAAAAATAAAAATATTTTCAGGGCCTAATAGGCTTGCCATTTCGATATTGGCCCCATCATAGGTCCCTATCGTTAAGGCCCCGTTAATCATAAATTTCATGTTACCCGTCCCAGAGGCCTCAGTTCCAGCCGTCGAAATTTGTTCCGAAAGGTCGCTGGCAGGAAATATTTTCTCTGCCAAAGACACCCGATAATTTTCTAAAAACACCACTTTCATCTTGTCAGCTACCGCATGGTCACGGTTGATAACGTAAGCAATGCTATTAATGAGCTTAATCGTCAGTTTAGCCATTGCATAGCTCGGCGCAGCTTTGCCTCCGACAATAAAGGTGCGTGGAAAAAAAGATTTTCCAGGTTCATTTTTTAGCTGTAAATAATGGGAAATAATGTAAAATGCAAACATCAATTGGCGTTTGTATTCATGAATACGTTTAACTTGAATATCGAATATCGACCCTGTATCAACCTTCACATCATTGGCCTTTTCAATATAACGGGCCAAGGCCTGTTTATTAGAGAGTTTGACAGACTGCCACTGGGCACAAAAATTCGCATCTTCTTTCAAGGGCAGTAACTTTTCTAACTTAGTGGCATCAGAGGCCCACTCTTCACCAATAGCTTTAGTAATAAGCCCTGACAAAGATGTATTGGACTTTAACAACCACCGTCTGACTGTAATACCATTGGTTTTGTTATTAAACTTCCCCGGGGAGAAAGCGTAAAAATCTTTAAATAGATGTGTCTTAAGCAGCTCGGAGTGCAGTCGGGAAACCCCATTGACTGAAAAACTCCCCACAATAGCTAAATAGGCCATCCTTACCCGCTTAGGTTCTCCCTCCTCAACAATCGACATCCTTGCCAAGCGGTCGCTATCTCCCGGATAATACATGGCAATTTCATTTAAGAACCGCGCATTGATCTCATAGATAATCTGTAAATGTCTGGGCAGGAGCTTGCCTAAGAGATCCACACCCCAGGTTTCTAAAGCTTCAGGCATAAGGGTATGGTTGGTATAGGCAAATACTTCCCGGGTGATGCCCCATGCCTCATCCCACTCAAAACCATAATCATCCAATAAAACACGCATAAGCTCTGGAATTGCCAGGCAAGGGTGTGTATCATTGAGTTGTAGCACAGCTTTCTTAGGCAAGTCCCTTAAATCTTTATTCTCCGATTTAAATCGACGGATAATGTCACTGATGCTGGCGGCCGTCATGAAATATTCCTGCTTGAGCCTTAGTTCCTTGCCTCTGCCGATATGATCGGCAGGATAAAGCACTTTGGAGATAACTTCTGAAGATATCTTCTGTTCGACAGCGCGTTCATAATCACCATGTTTGAAATACTCAAAATCAAAATCTTCGCTGCTACGCGCCGACCAAAGACGAAGGGTATTGACCACATCATTTTTATAACCGGGGATAGGAAAATCATACGGCACAGCCACAACGTCTTGGGTGTCCTTCCATTCAACGATCAACCGCCCATCGAAGTTGCTGACCATATTCACATACCCGCCAAAACGTACCTTTACGGCATACTCAGGGCGCGCAAACTGCCAGGGACTGCCGTGCTTTAACCATTCGTCCGGAAGTTCTATTTGAAAACCATCTTGAATTTTCTGATGAAAAATACCGTAATCAAAACGGATACCGTAACCATGGGCAGGGATGCCTAAAGTGGCCATCGAATCCAAAAAACAAGCGGCCAACCTGCCTAAACCGCCATTCCCTAGGCCGGCATCCAGTTCTTCATCACGCAAGATATCTAAATTCATTCCAAGTTTCTTAGCGGCTTTATCACATTGATCTTCCAGGCCTAAATTATAAATATAATTGCCCATCAAACGCCCGATGAGAAACTCCATGGACAAATAATAGACCCTTTTGAGATTGCTTTTGTGGTAACGTTGCTGGGTCTCGATCCATCGCTCAACCACACGGTCACGCACCGACAAAGCAAAAGCCAAAAAATTGTCATTGGTCGTTGCTGAATATTGGTCTTTGGCGAGGACGTATTCCCTGTTGGTATCAAACGATGTTGCAATGGCTTCGGCCCCCATACCTTTGTGTTCAATCCCTACGGAAGTGTCTTTTTTTTGTGTAATTTTCGGCATATCGCCCTCTGTGATTAGAAATTATTTTTATATAAATAAATTTATAACAGGAATGTTTAACCCAAGATATTCGTAATAATACGTACTTGACTAAAAACTTTCCCGCCTTAAATGACACCTGTTTTAATGTACTGTCACCTGGTGTGCCTTTACTTTTTGTAAGAGATCATAGGGTGCTGTCAATATAGGGTCAACAAATGGTTTGACTTGGCTATCAGTAGGATTTTGCGCTTGTTCAGCCATGATTGCCTGATGAACTTGGGTTATTTGATTTCTACGGTCTTTCAAGATCTTTTCTCGTTGCTGACGTTGTTGGTTTGCAAGATTAACGCCGGCCATGGCCTGATCATCTGTTAGCACAGGATTAGCAGTAATAATTGTATTAGCTTGATTATTGGAACCTGAATTCCCTTTCTGTTGCACGTTGGCCTGGACAGATGCCTTTCCTGCCAACCCGGGCGCCGTCACACCAGGTTGAACTGACGGATTTATGCTTGTTCCTTGCCGCACCCGGCTTCCTTGTCTCGGTATATTTTCTATGTTAGGAGGGGGGCTTTCAACAGTTAATTTCTGTAAATACCCTGGGCTTATAGAGGAATTTGTAACAGTTAATGGCACTCTCGGATTGTTCTGGTGTGAAGATGTTCTTGTAGGATTATTTAAGTTCCCAGGATTTGTCATATTTTCTTTGTGGCCGTATCTCCAATAGCTAAAAACCACAAAACACAAAAAAGCTAAAAAAAACCATTGTAGTGCTGACCATATTTTTTTATTCATTACGTCCTCCTTCCGAAGGGAGACTCTGGCCGAAAAGAGCCTTACGGCTTTTATCGCTCTTTAAAACTTATCTTTACATAAATGTCCCTTCCCGAAGAATCAACGGCCGGTGGAAAAGCAGGGGGAATCATTGTCTGCAACCTTGTATCATAATATTGCAATTGATTATACCCCCCGTACAGTGTCCCTGTCCCTGGATCAAATTCTCCCGTCGGCCCACAATAGTTATTGACTAAACTGCCGTATTGGATCATGTTGCCTTTACCAGAAAGCCACCATTGATCCACTTGAAAAGCACCATTGAGCGCCACCAAGACAGCATCCAATTCCAGATTAGCCGGAGCACTGTTGGCCAACACCGTAATATCATTTTGAGACACCAGCCCTAACAAATCTGTACTTGAAGAGTTCGTTCTTGGGTTGGTATTATAGATCAAATTGCCGCTGATATATATTTGATTTTGACTGGCGATTGTTACCTGGCCTTTGATTGTCCCTTGGACAGTGACATCACCATCTGTTGTGCCAGAGCCGCTATTTTGAACATAAATAACGCCGTTAGAAGGCAATGCCATATTTTTATTATTCCATCCATTGGCTGAATTAGTGACATTAATAGTGCCATCCGAATTTAAAATGACAGTACTGGTACCGGTTAAAAGCAATCCACCGGAAGATGCCGCGGAAGAAATACTATTAAGCATGGTAGTCGTAGGAAATGGTACGGTAGCGGAAGACAGTGTAAGCCCATCGACGAAATCAGGGTTATCTCGAGGGGGGCCACCGTTCCAGTAATTAATGGCAACGCCTCCTTGGACTGTAGTGCCATCAAAAAGAGGGTTGCCCAAAATATTCAATGTCCCATTAGTACGGACCGGGCCTACGGTTGTCATACCTGTTATCCACCACAAATCCCCCCACGTAGGGTTAATTTCTGTATTGCTTAAATAAGCATAAGAAGAAACCGATGTTTGTTGGACTGTTAATACCAAAACCTTCAAGGCCCCATTATACATCCCTGTAGAGGTCAAAGTGTATGTCAGCCAGGGAGAACCAGTACTAGTGGCTGAAACTGAATAGCTACCAGTTTTCCCATTACCTAACGCGTAACCTGCGTTACTGACATTAAATGACGCCGGAGGGTTAGCATATCCCCTTAATTGAATAACGGCGTCCGCCAAACCTGCATCGGCCACATAATAAGCCCTTTTTAAATCCGCGGCTCTATTGGCTGTCGTAAGCCCATTAGTGGTCGCTAATATGTACGCCCCAACGAAAGAAACTATCAAAAATAAGAATATCAACGAGAAAGCCAACGCAAAACCTTTATTTTGACGTACGGTTTTCATGGGTGGTTCCTCAAATTGACAATGGTTGTTGAATCCCCCGTTACAGTCCTGCCAAAAACACTCTGAGTTAAGGCAACATCCATACCAACAACCGCTGCTGGATAATTTGCCACATTCGGCACCCAAAAACGCAGTGTCAAAATTGAACCTTTGGGGGTGGTATAAATCACATCATCGCTGCCTGAAGGATACGCTACTGTGGGATGGTGGTAGATAAGCTCAGTGGAGGTATTATCCAATTTATACCACCGCTCTGTCCCATCAATACCCCAGAAATGAAGTTCAGCTATACTGGAAGGGCCGCTACAAGCCACGCCAGTACCGATACAATAAGAAGTCCCTTCTGCCAAGCGATAAACTCCCGATGGTTCTGTCTTGCCTTCAAGCATTTGGCTCA
>JAJXTI010000035.1 GCA_021783915.1 bacterium | reverse complement strand
GGTCTTGGTCTTAACATACCCTATCCTGTTGGAGATGCGGTGTACATGGGTATCCACGCACACGCCCAGCTTCCCGAAGCCCTCGATTAAAACCAGATTGGCTGTTTTTCGTCCTACGCCTTTAAGTGTCAAAAGGGCTTCCAAATCGTCCGGCACGACAGAGCCGAAGCGGTGTTTTAAATCATGGCAAATTTCATGGATACGCACAGCTTTAGTTCTATAAAAACCGACCGGATAAATCATTTTCTCCAATTCTTTAACTGGAATATTTAAAAATCCTTCAATGGTATGGATCTTTGCAAAAAGCCTTTCGCACACAGGAAGCGTGGTCGTATCTTTAGTGCGCAGGCTAAGCAAACAGGAAATTAAAACTAAAAACGGGTCTTTGAATTTCTTGCCTACCAGCGTCACGGAAGGGTCAGGCAAATCCTTTAATGCCTTTTTAAGGCGCTCAATCACCCTTGCTATCTGTCGATTATCCAGCACGTCTTCTCCAAACTATTTAAAGATATACCCCATTTCTTCCAATATGCATGTGTCTTGCCGCCAGTTATCTTGGGTCTTGACAAACAGTTCCAAAAAAACTTTGGTATCAACCAATCCTTCCAAATCTATCCTGGCTAATGTCCCCGCTTGTTTTAAAACAGCGCCGCCTTTGCCAATGACAATTTCTTTCTGGGAATCACGTTCCACTAAAATCACTGCGCGGATATGCAAGGTTTTCCCGCGCCGAGGAGTGACACTCTCAATCATGACCGCCAGAGAGTGCGGAACCTCTTCCTTCATCATCAAAAAAAACTTCTCCCGAATGATATCCGCCATGGCCATACGTTGGGGTAAATCCGTAATGACATCCTCCGGGTATAGCAAAGGACCGACGGGCAAATTTTCAAAAAGGATATCGATAAGTTTTTTGACATTGATTCCCTTAAGAGCCGAAAGAGGGAATAGAATCAAATCTTTTATGTCATTAATAGACTGCCCGCGCAATTCTTCCCAAAGTTTAATATAGTCAGGGATATATTTTCCCTTGGCCAGGTCCACTTTATTTAAACCGACAATAATTGTCTTGCCGCAATCCTTTAGCTGGCCAATCACTTGTCTTTCTTCCTGGCCGATACGGTCATAGGTGTCCACCAAATGGATAATGACATC
The DNA here is from genome assembly GCA_021783915.1 of bacterium. Taxonomy (GTDB): domain Bacteria; phylum Omnitrophota; class Gorgyraeia; order Zapsychrales; family Fredricksoniimonadaceae; genus JACQCF01. The sequence continues at coordinate 15,525 of JAJXTI010000035.1, read as the reverse complement.
CACATCGCCAATGGCCCCCACCAAGGCCCGGCTCATGTATTTGTCTAATGAATCGCGCCCAATATGGAAACCAGGGGTATCGATAAAGATGATTTGTCCCCGTTCATCGTTGTAGATTCCACGGATTTGATGGCGGGTCGTCTGGGGGATATCAGAAACTATGGAAACCTTCTCTTCTAAGATTGCGTTGAGAAGTGTTGATTTACCCACATTAGGCCGGCCGATAATGGCCACAGTGCCGCACTTGACTTGCCCGCAGGGTTTACCAGCGGATAATTTATTGTCTTTGACCATGTTCTCCTTTACGGTAACGCAAAACAGTGATAACAACGCCGGTAAATAAAATCAAGTTAACAATATTAAAGCAGCGCCAGGCAATGTCTTTAGAAGTAAAACCGGAAGGTGCCATCAAAAGCGCGCAAATCCATACTCCCATCACCCAACTCATGGAAATATCGGTGGACGAACGCCTTCTGATTATTCTGACGATTAAAGGGATGTTCCACAGCGGCATGATAATTGAAGCGACCAACCCTATTTGTTGGATAATGTTCATTTTTATTTTCCTTGATGATATTTCACAACGACAATTAGCACAGCCGTCAAGGTTATAACATTAACAATATTAAAACCAATGGCGATTGTATTATTGGCGACAAACGCACTGGGGGCCATCAGGACAGAACTTAACCAAATCCCCCAAGCCCACACCTGAGAAATATCTGAAGAAGATTTTCGACGGATAACCCGTACAATCAAAGGAATGTCCCATAAGGGCAACATAATCCCTGCCCAAAGACCAATCGTCGCCCAAGGCATATTTATGGCACCGCCATGAATTCAACCAAGGTCTTCATACGTTCTTCCACCTCGCGTATGGTCAGTGGAGCGGTCGAACCCATCCCAAAACCTTGGACATTAAAAGAAGCGACCGTAGTGGCATAAAGAAGGGCCCTGCGCAGGTTCTTTTCGTCTACTTTACGTGCCTTGCTTAAATAGCCCATGAGCCCGCCGGCAAAGGTGTCTCCGGCGCCTGTTGGATCCAAAACTTTTTCGACTGGATAAGCAGGAAAAGAAAACATGAACTTGTCGCTGTAAAAAAAGACCCCATGCTCTCCTTTTTTAATGACGATCAACCTTGGTCCCATATGACACAAGGACTTGGCCGCCATAATCAAATTGTGTTCACCCGTTAAAGCGCGCGCTTCAGCATCATTGGCCACAAACAAATCCACTTGCCTGATTAATTTTTTAAGTGATTTTAGCTTGTGGGTAATCCATAAATTCATGCTGTCTAAACCGATCAATTCCGGTTTTTTAAGGTGCGCAAGCAACTTCATCTGTAAATCGGGATCAAAGTTGGCCAAAAAAACATTGGGTAAATGTTTTTGATGTTCTGTTATTTCCGGAACATAGTTTTCTAATACACCAAGATCGGTAGTTAAAGTCAACGCTGTGTTTAAATCTGTCTTCTTATATTCCCCGCTCCAACGGAAGGTCTTCCCTTTCCCTATTTTTAAGGAGGTCAAATCAATCCCTTTACGTTTTAAAAAATCCAAATGCCTTTGGGGGAAATCCCTCCCCACAACGGCTACCAAATGTACCTGTGTAAAAAGACGGGCCGCCATGGCAAAATGCGCCGCCGAACCGCCGAGCATGTCTTTCTTCGTACCTGAAGGGGTCTTAACATGATCCAAGGCCACTGTACCTAAAACGACAAGACTCATACGAACTCCTTCTATTCCCCGATAATTTTAATTAAAACTCTCTTATCTCGACGGCCATCGAATTCACCATAGAATATTTGCTCCCAGGGGCCGAAATCGAGTTTTCCTTTTGTAACAGCGACCATTACTTCCCGTCCCATGATTTGGCGTTTTAGGTGGGCATCGGCATTATCTTCCCCAGTACGGTTATGTCTATACTGGCTGGTAGGCTCATGAGGGGCCAATCTCTCCAGCCAGTCATCATAATCCCGCAACAAACCGCTTTCATCATCGTTGATATACACACTGGCGGAGATATGCATGGCATTGACCAAACATAATCCCTCCCTGATGCCGCTTTTATCAATGGCCTCCTGGATCTTGTCCGTAATATTAATATATGCCCGTCGGGTTTTAGCATGGAACCAAAGTTCTTCGCGGTAGTTTTTCATGGGCACCTCCAAAGCTTTCGCAATTTAAGGCTTTATTGTATTGTAAATGTAAATTCCCTGCAATTGATTTGACGAAGTTAAGGATGTATCAAAACCTAGAAGTCCTGGCCTAATCCAAGCCAAGCGTGCGTGTCTTGCTTTGATTCGACAATGGCGTGGGCGATATCCAAACGGACAATCACATTTTCCAAGAATGAACCGATACTCAAATGAAAACGCAAACCCACCCCCACATCTTTATGGAAATGAACATCATCATAATGACCATACCAAGCGCGTCCTGCATCAAAAAATACCGCCCCGGAAATTTTATCCAAAGTCAGCACATGGTCATAGGAAGCCACGTGCAGACTGTCCAACAAAGGGAAGCGGTATTCAGCGCTCCCCAAAAGTGCGTTGGCCCCGCGGATGGTCTTACGGTCAAACCCACGCAGCCCATTGGGGCCACCTAATTCGAATAAATTTTTATCATCTGAGGATCCCCAGCCGTACTTAAACCGGTAGGCCATTTTACTTTCGCCGAAGACGGGATGATAAAAGCTGCTATCAATGCTGGCCCTGGTAAAAGTCTGGGTGGCCCCTGCCCAATGGCCGGAATTTTCGATTAAAAAGTCGGTAGTGTAACCTCGACGGACATCTGGATGCGGTCCCGCTCTATCTAAATGCAAAAGGGTGCCGACAATGGCTTCATTATGTTTAAGATATGAGGTGTTACGCAGACTTTCCCCTGAAAGGAAAGATCCATTGGGAGTTTGATTGCGAACGGCGTACAGTGTCACATGATCATTGATGTCCGTCAAACTATAAGGAGCCGGCCATAGTTCCCGGCGAAGATAAATTTTTTGGCTGTTCAGATTATCTTCTCCGTTGTCATAATCCGCCCTTTGCATGGCTTCCACCCCAAAGGCTGTCTGAGAATGCAAAATATTCTTTATCTTTACTCCTTCACGGGTGGTCTGCAATTTATTGCCTATATCATAACCACTTTGGGCATACACATTATAATCATAAGGTTTTTGAAAAGATGTCTTGGCACCTATACCGTCAACAATGGCTGGACCGGTGACCCAGTTATAACCATCATCAGGCAAAAATACAGGGATGTCATACAATCCATAATACAAAGGTACCAATTTTGCATATACTTTACGGGGGTAACTGTTATTGACACGGTCGGTGTCCAAAAGATCCTTGTGTTCATCAAGTTCAACCGATTGGATAGGTTTGTTCGAAGGAGCCTTCAAAACATCTGTTTCGTGTATGCCATCCCAAACCACCTTATCGCTGCTGCCATCTTTATAATGAATATCTACGCTCACCGGCATTGTGATACCTCCCCGTCGAGAGACATAGATGGAGGAACCTTTAACTTTATCGATTTTAGCATCAAAGGTCTTGGTCGCATAAAGCCATTGCTCAAAAAAGCCCGTTAGGTCCTTATGGCTTTCTTCTTGGGCGATACGTTCAAAATCTTTGATGTCCAAATTTTTAAAGCTGTATTGTTCAAATATTTTTCGGAAAATACGTTCAAAGGCTTCATCACCGACGATATATTTAAGCATCTGTAACACTTTGGAACCCTTGCCATAGGTGAAGGTAAAAATACTGCTGGGTTCTTTGAAACTGGAAAGCTTATCAACCACAGGATGTTCGAAACCAACACGAGTGGCCATTGTATAGCGTAGATCCTGGGCGCGGTTAAATGTCAATTCCGGCACGAAAAAGTTCACCCAGCGTGGCATCTGGATAATCGGGGCATTGGGGCCGTATTTGTCGGAAATATATTCCATCAAAAAATAGGAATTAACCCCCTCCTCCAACCACATCTGAGTGTAGTCGTTAACACCTATAAGGTTATAAAACCATTGATGTCCCGTCTCATGGGCGACCAAAAAATCGAAATAACGGTCTAAAAACCGGGGCAATTCAAATACACGCGTATCGATAAAAATCATGTTCGACATTTGTTCACCGCCATAAGCCAAATGGACAGGGGCAATACTGAAAGTTTTATAAGGATAGGGGCCAAATCGCTTGGTGTAATATGCCATCAAATCTTGGGCATCCTCAAGGGCTAACTTAGCATGGTCAAGGTCACCGGCCAAATAATAGGCCTTAAAGGTAACCCCATTTTTGTCTTCTTGATAAAGACAATAGCTGGGACTCATGGCCATTGAAAACTCGCGGATGGGTTTAGGTGTTTCTATATGGAGTTTTTTATTATTACCATCGATGGTCTGTTGGATTAAATCCCCTGAATGAATGACGGTATTAACGGCCCCAACGGTCAAATCTACCGTATAGTAAGAACTTTCTGAAAAAAACGGACGATGAAAGGGATAAAAAGGACTCCGATCCCACCCATTAGGGCCCAATACCGAAAGGATTGGGTACCAACGGGACAGCGCCATGATGTCTTGGTACCAGCCAAAACGTCCAAAACTATGCGGGACAGCCAAATGAAAATCCATTGTAATCGTTATGCTTGCCCCCGGGGCCAACGGAGTTTTAAGAGGGACCCTCAAAAGGGTTTTGTCTTTGCCTTCAAAAGAAAAACCGGTGTCTACCAAATCCACCTGCAAACGGGAAATTTGAAATTTGCTATCGGTAAAATGCGCTGGCGGATCAACCTTAAAATAGCTGGCATAACGCAACATGAAAGAACGTTCCAGCGGTGTATACTGACGATTGGAATACACATGGAAATAAACATCGTTAATAGGGCTGTTAGTGGTATTAATAAAAGTAACAGACTGATTAGCGGTAATTGTTTTTAAATGAGTGTCAATCGTGGCTTGAATCTTATACCGAGGCGCATTATCGGCCAAAGCCAAAGAAGCAATAAGGCAGAATATTGAGCAAAGAAAAAATCTTTTCAACATAAGATGATTTTTAATTTAGGATCTCTTCGACGTTTTCCTTTTTCTCTCGACCTGTGCCAAAAACTCTTGCACCTGTTCGTCTTTAAATAGATTCTCAAGATCGGGGTCTTCACGCATATGCTTAAAATCGTTATAACCGAAATCGATTGCCTTTGACAAGGCGGAAAGGGCCGGACGTGTTTGATTTAAAAGAGCATAAGAACAGGCCAAATTATAAAAAACGATCGCATCATCTGGACGCAGACGGGTAAGTTTTAAATCCACTTCCAAACCTTTTTGCCAAGAACCAGCTCTCGTATATAAATCTCCTACGGCAATAAGGGCCTCAATAAAATTAGGTGTTTCCTTCAAGATATTCTCGTAAAAATCAATTTCAAATTCTATGTCCTCTTTCTTCCTGGAACCCTTAGGCGTATGTTCTTTTCTCATCGTGCCCTGCTCTTTCTATTCTTAAGATAGATTTGAATACGATCGACCGCTTCTTTTAAATTTTCATAACTGGAAGCATACGAAATACGCACATAATCCTTACAGCATCGGCCGAAAGCCACCCCAGGTACCAAGGCCACTTTTTGGTGTTCCAGCAAGTTCTTAGCGAAATTCATTGAAGATTCCCCTGTCGATTTAATAGAAGGAAACACATAAAATGCCCCTTGCGGCATATGGCACTCAAGGCCGATTTTGTTTAAAGCATCGACAATAAAGTCACGCCGTCTGTGATATTCTTTTTTCATGGCCTGAGTGTCTCTCGAACCGCTTTTAAGCGCATCAATGGCGGCTATCTGCCCTGTGATAGGTGCGCAAAGAATCGTATATTGATGGATTTTCGTCATGGCTCCCACAATATCACGGGGCCCACAGACGTAACCGATACGAAAACCAGTCATTGCATAAGCCTTGGAAAATCCGTTAAGGTACACCACTCTTTGTTTCATATCCGGCAAAGCAGCAAACGGGGTATGTTCAAAGTCATAAGTCAACTCATCATAAATCTCATCACTGATAACAAGAAGGTTGTGTTTTTTGACGACTTTGGCTATTAGCTGAAGTTCTTTTCTCGTATAAGAAGAACCCGTCGGGTTAGAAGGATAGTTAAGCAAAAGCCCCTTAACGCCTTTAGTCACGACAGACTCAATTTGGGCAGGTGTTATTCTAAAACCGTTTCTAATAGAAGTCGGCAAAAATACAGGTTTCCCTCCAGCCAGCTCCACGACCGGACCATAGGCCACATAAGAAGGTTCAGGAATCAAAACTTTATCACCAGGGTTTATGATGGCGCGCATGGCTAAATCCAGCGCTTCACTTACACCAACAGTAATCAATATTTCTTCTTCAGGATCATAAGACAGACCGTGACGTTTTTTAAGGAATTCCGTGATCTCCTTGCGCAGTTCAAGCATGCCTTTATTGGAAGTATATGAAGTAAACCCGCTTTCGAGGGATTGTATGGCATGTTCACGCACATGCCAAGGCGTGACAAAGTCTGGCTCTCCCACTCCAAGGGAAATCACATCCTTCATTCCTAAAACTAAATCAAAAAAAGCCCTGATTCCCGATGGGGCCAGCACCTCTACCTTTTTAGAAATACGCATCAAACGTCCTTCAATAAGAAATGTTTTGTCTTTTTTCGTCCTTGGGCTGTTTAAGAATTTGCCCTTCTTCCTTGTACTTCTTTAAAAGAAAGTGTGTCGCAGTCTGACGCACATTAGGCATAGAGGAAAGCTTGGCCGCCACGAACTCGGCAACAGTTTGTATATTGTCCCCTTCAACCACAACCAAAAGATCATATCCCCCGGAAACCAAATAACAGCTTTTGACCTCGGGGAACTCATAAATTCTACGGGCAATATTATCGAAACCTACGTCCTTTTGAGGGATGATAGACACCTCAATTAAGGCCCTGACTGCTGCATCGTTAGCGGTTTTACGCATACATATACTCCTATGTTAGAAATCAATTAATTCTACTCAACTGATGTTTATAAAGCGCACTGCGGCGCTAATTTATAATTTGCAAAATCTTCAAAGACCCATTTATTCTTAAGCGTGTTATAAATAATTCCCAACAACTTTCGTGCCGTTGCTATAATCGCCTTGCCTGAACCCTTCTTGGCTTTTAACCTATCATAAAAAGCCCGTAAATATTTACTGTACCGGATAGCCATAAACTTCGACTATACTAAAGCTGTCCTTGCAATCTTATTACCCATTTTCGGGATTCGCCCCATATACACCGATTCATTCGATGCCCGAATCCGTGGCACAATCCCATTAGCATTGAGAATATTGTGAACCTTATTCTTAAGTGCGGTTCTCAACTTCACAAACTTGTCCCGCGTCCCTATTAATGACCCTAATTGACTCCCGGCTTTGGTTTTCATCCGAACCTCAGGTATCATGTCTTTGCTTAAAAACTTTGCTATTTTTAACGCATCCTCATCATCTGTCTTTTTGACCGACTCCGAGATAACCTTAAACTGAACCGGATTAACTACACGTATCCGATTAATCTTTCCCTCCTCGTCGGGGTCATGCCCCACGCAAAATATTCAACCTATGACCTATCTACTCCGAGTAATTCATTTTACTCGAAGCTATTCACCAACCTTTTAATTGATTTTTAGCGTATCATCCCTTGATGTCCCCCCACTGGTCCATTTTGTATTCGCAAAAGCGAATCAAAACGGAAGGGGCGAATTGATCCCTAAAGGGAGTTTCCTTATTTTTTACTATCTAAAGACCCTTGAGTAAAATTGACTTTGCGCTCCAGCCTGCTGACTTGTTTTTTTAAAAGTGATACATCCTCGCGTAAATCCGTGATTCTCTGGCGCAACTGGGCATTATGGTTGTCAATTTCAACCATCTGGTGAACTATCTGTTTCCTTTGTTGTTCCCCCCAAAGCCCTAAAATGGCCGGATTTTTGAGCCGATCTAACTGGACCTCGTATTCTTTAATTTTATCTTCCAGCTCTTTCTTCTTTAAAGTCAACTGCTGATAAGGCACTTCTTTAGCCGGGTTATTATCGGCATTATTCTTCTTTTGTAAATCCTCTTTTTGTTGAATAAGCGTCTGCAAATTTAATGCCAACGATTGAATATCTCCAGCATCAACCGTCATAGATACCGCCTTGGTTTGTTTTAAATCTGCCAATTCTTTTTCAAGGGCTGATTCATTGTTCTTCTCTTGTTGCAACCTCTGCTTATCTTGGACTAATCCCTGATCGTTTTTTGCCAAGCTGGCTTGCTGTCGTAATATATTTTGCATATTTGCCTTAAGGCTCTCTGCCTTCTGACGCAACTTTAAATCTGATATTTTTAACATTTTAAGACGAACTTTTCGGTCGATATCATCTGCTTGCTTTTGTACTTTGACCAACTCTTGTTGCCTGCGTTTTAGCTGATCTTTTTTTGCCTTAATTTGGTTGGTCAAATCTTCAACTTGCATTTGTTGATCGCTACGGCCATGTCTTTCTTTTAAAAGCTGTTTTAAGATCTCATTTTTTATCTGCACATCATGGATTTGCTCTTTTGATTTTCTATCTTCATTAGTTAAAGAGTCACGCTCTGACATTAATTGGATGTTTTTCTCCATCAATCCTTGGGCTTTAGTCTTAATAGTATCTATGCTCACTAGCCACCGGGGGACATTGCCTGCGGTATCCCTTACCATCTGGGCGAGGGCACTCATTTGCCAGAAAGGAGAAAAAAACATTAAAACCACAACTATTCGTCGCATACAATTAATTATAGCTTAAGTTCTCTCTGGGGCAAGAGGTGAAAAGAGATTTTCCTATTGGGGACTTTTTCCTACTAAACAATCATTAATTAGTTTGTTCCATGAGGTCACATCGGTAGGGTGAACCCTGTGGCCGTTTAAATAAAACGAAGGGGTACCATTCACGTCGGATTCTTCTCCCATCTGTTTGTCGATGCTGATTCTCTTTTCCCATTCTACATCTTTTTGTGTATAATCTCTCACAAACTGATCTATATTGAGCCCTGCTTGTTTAGCATATTCCAATAAATTATTTTCATCCAATTTTTCCGATTCTTTGAATAAAACATCCGCCATCTCATAAAATTTGCCTTGCACATCGGCTGCAAGGGCAGCTTTTGCAGCCATAAAAGACTTTATGTGAGATGATAATATATAATGTTTCAACACTAGTTTGACATGGTTAGGGTGCGAATTAATAACTTCTTTGATACGAGGATACCACCATCTACATGCTTGACATTGGAAATCACTGTACATAGTAATTGTAAGCGGGGCATTTTCATGCCCGAGAATAAAGTTGCTGGAATACATAGGAATTTTCCTCAATTTATACTACAGTTATAATATTTATAATAAATATACCCTAATATGAATATAACGTATGTTGATGACTTTTACAATCCTATAATGAAGGATCCAATGTAGCGCTTTCTCTAAAATTGAAACGGCTGTACTCCCAGCAAAGAATTAGTCAAAAAGGCCTTTGGAGCTGTCCTAACCATGGAAACGGTCAAATTCTTTTCTAACACAGGGAGCCCTAATTTCCTAACAATCCCCATGACCTTTTGTCGGGTAATACCATTTAAACATCCTGAAGACAACGGGGGTGTGATGATCCTACCTCTGTGTATAATAAAAACATTGCTCCGGCTAGCTTCAAAAATGTGACCTTGGCGATTGATAAGCAAAGCTTCATCAAGGCCTTTGACCTTCGCCTTCTGATAGGCACTGGCAAATAATCTGTAATCCAGTGACTTTGTGTTAGCAGAACATGATCTGGCCGATCGGTTGGTTTTAATCAAACAGACCTTAAATATCTTTTTCTTAGACAAGGTGTATTTTAATGCCATGACAGCTATATGTTTTTGGCCGCCCTCCTGCCAGGCAACAACGCGTACCCGGGTGACATTAAACCCATTAGCTTTGACCACCCTATGGACAACTCCAGAAGAACATCCAGCGCTTTTGAAAGTACTGCGTAAACGTTTTAAATGTGTTTCAACATCAAAAACCTTGCCCCCTATGGCAAGCATGGTCTCAAAAACTCCCCTGGCTTGAAACACGCCAGGAGTAAAGGCCTCAATCGTCTTGATATCCGCTTCAATGTATTTACCGTCAATATAAATAATGCGTTGTTTTCTCATGCCCCTTCAAAAACCGACTCCAAGGCCCCTACCATGGCCTTGGATTTTACAATCGTCTCCTCATATTCTTCTTGCGGATTTGAATCTACCACAATGCCACCCCCAACATAGAAAAAAATTCTGTCTTTCTCCAAGAATAACGTCCGTATGAGCACGTTGAAATCCATCCCTCCCGTAAAACTGATGTATCCCAAAGCCCCTGTATAAAGCCCCCTCTTGCTTTTCTCCAACTGTCCAATAATGTTCATCGCCTCAATCTTGGGACAGCCGGTGACTGATCCGCTGGGGAACGTGGCTTTAAGTAAATCGAATTGGTCAAATTTCTTATGTAAACGGCCTTCGATGGTGGATGTTGCTTGAAAAACAGTCGCATACTCTTCAATGGCACGCATGGTTTTGACATGGACACGGCCGTAATCACAAACACGACCCAGGTCATTGCGTTCTAAATCCGTCACCATCAGGAGTTCCGCTTTTTCTTTAGCGCTATCGGTAAGTTCTTTTTTGTTTTTTTGGTCCTGCTCCTTGGTCTCTCCCCGGGGCCTGGTACCTTTCATAGGCCTTACTTGGGCCACACCATTTGTAAATTTCAAAAACCGTTCCGGAGAGGAGCTTAAAATAACCGTCTGTCCGTCATCTAAATAGGCACTGAAAGCCGACGGCGACAAAAGCCTTAGTTGCTTATACATCTGCATCGGATGAACATGCTTCTGCCAGTCCTTAATGAAGGCCTCATAACGATGGGACAAGTTGATCTGGTAAATATCCCCGTCATAAATATGTTTTAATGCCCTTTTAACAGCGGATAGATACTGGGCCCGGCCGGTATTGCTTTTAATCATAAGCTTTCTATGAAACAGCTTGGCCAAAGAGGCCGCGGGACGATGGCTTTGCAATTTATATAGAACATAATCTATCTTTTGCTGCGCGGCTTGTTTCCGATGTTTTGAATCTTTATAGGGAAGGCCACTTGAGGTAATAGTCAAAGTTTCTTTGTGGTAGTCAACGCATAGCAACCCCTCATAAAGGCCGAACCATAAATCACCATCGTAGCTGATATATCCAACGGCCCCTGCTGGAAAAGATAAATCATTTTTAAGCCCTAAATAAGGTTTTATAATTTTTCTTAAAACCTCAAAATTCCTGGCTTTGATCACCTTAAAAGGGGCAAAGCCAAGATAGGAAAATCTTCCATTTTCACTTTGAGGTAAGCCGCTGTCTAAAAAAAACAGCTTTTGCTCATCTTTGAAAATTTCTAAAAGGCAAAATGCATCTTCACTAAAAGATATCGTGTGGCTTAACATGGGCATAAGGGCCGTATTATATTAATTCGTCCACGCAAGTTATGGAACGAACTTGGTTAATTTGGGCCCCTTAAAAGAGTGAAGCTTGTACTGAAGAGGCCAATTTAAAGGAAGGTTTCTCAACGCTAAATTGGGTAAAAAATTTGGTGATGTCATCCAGATTTTGTTCTGAGGCCATTTCCATCATACGTATGAACACCTGCACGGTCAAATCCACATCCGCCATGGCACGATGGGTCTCATTAACAGTAACCCCCAAAGACCGGGCCAGATAACTAAGTCTATAGTTGCTCAAATAAGGCAAAAGGTCTTTGGCCATTTTAAGTGTATCGACCGCAGGAGTTGATTCATTAAGTTTTCGGCCCATCAAAGCCAATTCATACGATAGAAACCCCAGATCAAAACGTACATTGTGCCCAGCCACGCAGGCCCCCGATATAAAAGAGACCATCTTAGGTAAAACCTCGTTGGCCGTTGGGGCCTGGGCCACCATATCTTCAGTAATATTATTAATACGAGTGGCTTCTGGAGGAACAACCCGTTTAGGGTTTACCAGCGAATAAAATTTATCAATGACTTTGCCGTTTTTGACCTTCATAGCAGCGATTTCAACGATACGGTCGCCGTCTTGGGCAGACAAACCGGTGGTTTCAACGTCAAAGACAACAAATTCGGTATCTTTAATGTTCATTTAAGGGGAATTTCTCAAAATTACTGTATATGAAACAGGCTTCAATTTCGGATGATACGCCTGCTTGGAGGCCGCTACATAAGGCAAACCGAAATCATCCATAGTATTGATCAATGAAAAATCTCTTAATTCTTCCTGAGCACAAATACGATTAAAAATAAAAGCACTTAAGCCTACTATGTTTACATCTGTTATCTCTAATAATACGCAAAAAGTCTGTTGATTCAACAAATATCCAAAAGAATATGCGACCAATTTTTTGTCAACTTCGACGACGTATCCAACCAAGTCCAATGACCCTTGGTATTTTAAGGCTAATTCATGCACAATTCTATTTTCTTCAAGCATGCTGCGATAAACGGCGTCCCCATGTTTATTATGGCGATTTCTTGCCCAATGTTCATACAGTACCAAACAATCCTTGAAATCTTGCTCTTCGTAAGGACGGAACAAAGCTTTATGGTGTAATTGGAAATGATGAATATCATGCCTTTGACTTTTATACGTGTGTCCTTTAAGTCCAATTAAGTCTTCTTTTTGATACACATATTCTTCAAGCTTGGCATAAGCTTTGAATTTATCTTCAAAGGCTTCTAACTGCATCTGTTCGATATTTTCAATACGGGCTGTTTTAGGGTTGGTTCTGTTCATCTTCGAAAAACAATGTTCTACTACACGAGGCTGCCAAGCCTTAGAAAGAGGAGGCAAATACAAAAAACACCCTCCCTTCTGGTGGGCATAAACACACAAACTCTCCTCAACGACCTCGAATTCGAAATCGAAAAAATCCTGCCAAAGAAAAATGGAAGAAAAATGAAACGTTGACAGATTGTGTGTCTGAAGCTTTAAATATCCATCGAAAAGGGCCTTCCGAGCAAGTAAGGTATCCGTGTTTCTCACTGTTTATACCTCAATGGTAAATAAAAATTTAAGCTCCTGTTGAAAGCTTGTATAGTCGTGCAGCAAACTTCCGTTAATTTCTAAGAAAGATCTTATCCGGGGTAGGCCGAAAAACTCTTTCAAGTAGGTAACGTATTCCTGCAACTGGGGGGACTGTTCCTGATCCTGTATATAAGGGCACGCCAAGTGGGCATAGACCTCAAGGCCTTTGGCAGTTTGGGAAAGAACAAACGGATACAAAGCGCATTCAAAAGGCCTTTGGACATAGATCTCGCAGGTATTGTCTGTTTTATTAAAAAAAATACATTGATGATGGCCAGCCTGGGGAATGGTCTTAACGTAACCTTGGCTGTCTGTACCTTCCTGCAGTTCCTGTTCCCCTGCCTTGGGACGCCAAGGGGAATCTGACAATCTAAAGCGGCAACATCCATCGCATTTAAGACATGCACTGGAGGGAACAAATTGTTTTAATTGGCCAGTCACCGGGATAAACCTTATTTTATAATGCTTCCTAAAGATATTTCTTTGTCAGGAGACAAAATAGCCATGGAGGTTTCATCAGAAGCCGCTAAAAGCATCCCGTTAGAAATCTCTCCGCGAATGACAACGGGTTCCAGGTTGGCCACCAAAACAATACGGCGGCCTATTAATTGTTCCGGTGTATAGGAACGGCGGATACCTGCAACAATTTGACGATCCTCCTTGCCTGTATCCACCCTGATTAGATAAAGGCGATCCGCATTGGGATGTTCTTTGACTTCTTTGATTTGCGCGACAATCAATTCCACTTTCTTGAAATCTTCAATAGTTACCATAACCAAACTCCCATAAAAATTAATTTAGAGATTAAAACTTGTTTTTTATTATAGAGCAAATCCATAAAATTATGTAGCACTATATCCAAATCAGTGCTATACAAGCTATGTGCAAAAAAAGATTTTCCTGATACTGATTCTCCTAGCTGCCGCTGTCTATTGTTGGCCGCACCTAAATTTTGAAGATAACCTTTCCCAGGGTGATTGCGGGCGCGATCTCTACACCTTTGAGCAGGTCCTGCACGGAAAGCTCATTTACAAGGATATCTGGTGGGTCTATGGGCCTCTCATGCCCTATTATTACGGCTTGTGTTATCTTCTGTTTGGCTTCAAGATTTCCAGCGTTCTTCTGGGTAAATTCATCATCAATATTTTCTGTGCCCTCTTTTTCTACCTGGCCAGTTGTGAAGTTATGCCCGCTTATTGGGCCTTTTTATCCTCTTGTTTCTTTTTGCAGGCCCAACAAGATTTCTTTTTTACATATAATCATATCGCCGGCATCGCTTTATCGCTGGCTGTCTTCTGGTTGATCTTAAAATATTTTAATAAAAAAAATCTCCGTTTAGGGTTTTGGGCTTTGGCAGCTTGTTTTATCCTTGGGCTCGTCAAAGTTAACTTTGGTTGCACGGCCTTGGCCATGACAATCTTCAGTTTCGGCCTTATTGATATTTCAAATCTCCGCAGTCATAAAAAACTTTTGACCGATCAGGGGAAATTGTTCTACATGTGTAGCCTTGTCATCGTCCCCGTGGCATGGTTGTGCATCTATGTGTTTTTACTTAAGGACCTGCATAGTTATGAAATCCATCAATGCATGCCTTATTTCGGGGACGATCAACCCTACCACAAAAGCCCTCTCGTAACGATCCCCTATTATCTGACCCAGCATTGGCTTACCTTCTATCATCACTGGATCAATTTCAAAAGCTTCCTGGTACAAGCAATCACCCTGCATATTAATTTACTTAATCCTGTCGCTCTTATGGTGGGATCAGTTGTCCTTATGAATTTTCTTATGCACCCGATCATTCACGGGTCGACTATTATGGGTTTTATATTTTCTTTTTCTAAAAAATTTGATCGAGATCGTCGAAAATTCTGGATGACACAACTGGTCATATGGCTATTTTTCATACTTAACTTCCACGAATTTGTTATCACCGGAATTTGGTACCGCACTTACTGGTCACAGCCCTTTCTGTTATTTTTTAGTTTCTTTATGATTTCAACGGCCCTGTCTTTCGCGCCTAAATGGCTGCGCCGCACTGTTGTAGTGTATTGGATGATATTCATTGTGTTGTCGGGCTTTGTTTCATCCCTGTTCATTAAAAGTTGCTGTACTCCTGATAAGTTTCTCTCTATGCCCAGAGGTCAAATTTATGTTGGCAATAATGCTGCTTGGGTCGACACCGTTAATACGGTCACTGCTTACCTAAACAAAAACCTTAAGAAGAATGAACTCTTTTTTGCCCTGCCTTACGATTGCCTCTATTATTATTTGACGGGCAAGCCGAGCCCTACCCGCCAGCTTATCTTTTTTAACCATATAAAAATCCGCCCTAAACAAGAAATTTCCATTATTCAGGAACTTGAAAAGAATAAGGTCAATTATGTTTTAATGTCCAACCGGATT
>JAJXTI010000128.1 GCA_021783915.1 bacterium | reverse complement strand
AATTCTGAACAAGAAATGCCCCATAACTTCTCACTGTAAGGCTCAAAGAAAATCTCAAAAAGACGCTTGCCGAATCGATGGGTTACCCAAGCTTCGAAACTTCCATTTTGTTTGGTTGGGGAAACCACCTCTTTCAGATAATATGAGAGACAAATTATAGATTCTCTTAACCCTATATTTTTAAAAGCATTAAGGGGACTTAAAGGGTAATCATAAAATTTCCTCTGATATAAGATGCGTGTCAATCGGTCAATAATTTGATAATCGCTGCCAACTACTTCCAACCATAATTCATTAACCCTTCTGTCCTTACTAAAAAACCGATGGGGCCCCAAATCCACCCGCTGGTTCCATAACTGGATGGTCCTGGCCATCCCGCCTGGACTTGGGCCAGCTTCAAAAACTTCAACTTCTATCCCGTTTTTGACCAATTCGTAAGCGGCAGTAATTCCAGCCGGCCCAGCACCGATAACAACAACTTTCATCAATCATACTCCTGTCTAACCATATTTGTTTGATGGGTTTGCTGTTCAAACCAATGCAAGGCTTGTTTTAAGCCTTCCCTGGTAGCCTTAAGACGTAAATCAAAAAATTCATTACCGCTGGTGCCTCGATCTAGGTAATCTGTGATTAAACAGGCATTGTCCTTGGCTGTTGGGTCTACCTTTTCTTCCAGGGGTATATTTACTCCTAAAAAGCTTTCAACATCAAAAATTAATTCGTGATGTTTATAGGTGTTGTCTTTCTGACGGGCAGATAACAACATCTTCACTGGACGTTTGAGGGGAAAAGCCATGGTCCCTTCAATGCCGTTTCTGACAATCACGATTGCCTCAAACCCAGCACGCTCAGCCATGGTTACCATCTTTTCTCCGTAGGGCGGGTGGAAGGCAGAAGCAATAATCATATTAGCTTTAAAAGGATTGATGAAGCGTTCGATCGTTGACATAAAGGGGCGTTTTATCGTTTGTCGACGAATGATGTGCCAACGCTCAACGGCCTGCGAAATAAAATTCTCATAACAAAACCAGCCAAAAGGTGGCCTATCGCAAGCCAAATCAGACGAGCTTTTCATCGGCTGTTGCTCAAGCGCGCAAGCAATGTCCCACAAATTCATGACCGTCTTGGGCCCGCTGTTCTTGGAGACCATATGAACACTGCGATACCCCAAAGACTGGATATATTGACCGATTAAGGGGGTAATCATATAGGAATGATCTACCCCGTCAAATGGTTCAGCTAACTGGACAATGGGAGCCCCCTGGGGAGGCAAACTTGTAAAAGTAGGAATTAATGTTTCATGCATCGCCTTAAGCAGACCTTCATACTCATCGTCTGTTTCATAACGGACACGAAGAAAACTGGCTATCAAACCACGGGCACCATCCCCCGGTCCATCAGAAAATAAAAATTTACCTAAATCATAAGCGGTATGTTTATCCAATGTGTGCCCGCTCAATAATTGGACACAAATCCAACGAACGAAATCCGGAGAATCCGAAGCAATAGCCTCAATTAACTTTTGTGGATTTTCAAAAACCCCGGGGGCAAAACCCTGGGCAAATACTTTTTCGTGAGGTTCAATACCCTTAGCCAGCAACCCGGCAAAGAAGGCCCCTTGAGCTGCCGGAGACACTTTCCGGGCCTTTAAATCTTCAAGAATTTCACGGACCAAATCCTCTGTTAAGGCCTTACTGCCTTTTTTACCTACTCCAACGGTCTTTATACCGCGGACAATGGCCGGCTCTTGAGGGCCCAGGACAATTGACATGGCGGTTATTATACTGAATTTGCATAAAAAGTAAATTTAGATATAATGGGGCACTTATGAAGATAGGCCCCATAGAACTTACAAATCCTTTGTCCCTGGCCCCCATGGAAGACGTGACCGAACTTCCCTTTCGTTTGATTTGCAAGCGTCTGGGCGCAGATATGGTCTATACGGAATTTACCGCTTCCGAGGCTCTCATTCGTGATATCCCTAGGGCCCTGCATAAAATAGAAATCTGCGATGAGGAAAGGCCGGTGGGCATTCAAATCTTTGGCGGCCGTCCGGAAGCCATGAAAGAAGCGACCCAGGTGGTCGAAAAATTCAAACCGGATTTTATCGATATCAATTGCGGCTGTTGGGTCAAGAACCATGTCGCCCGCAATGAAGGGGCCGGTCTTTTACGAGACCTCCCTCTTTTCGAAAAAATCGTCAAGGCAACAGTCTGCGCCACTAAACTTCCTGTCACTGTAAAAACCCGCTTAGGCTGGGACGACCAAAATATTGTCATTTCGGATGTGGCCAAAATGATCGAGCAGGCAGGGGCCAAGGCTTTAACTTTGCATTGCCGCACCCGTGCCCAGGCGCACAACGGTTTTGCCGATTGGAGTTGGCTCGAGAAGGTAAAAAAGGTCATCTCTATCCCTTTAATCGGCAACGGTGATGTTACGACCCCGGAAGACGTTAAAGCGATGCTTGAAACCGGCTGCGATGGGGTCATGATAGGCCGAGGGGCCATTGCTAACCCTTGGATTTTTAAACAAGCCAAGCACTACCTTCAAACCGGCCAACATCTACCCGAGGCAAATATTAAAGAAAGAATGCAAACATGCCTTGAACATTTAAAATTAAACGTAAAGTATAAAGGTGAAAAGTACGGCGTACAGACTTTCCGTAAACATTATGCCGGCTATCTAAAGGGGCTGCCTAACATCAGCGCCATACGTAGCCAGTTGATGCAGTTGACACAATTAGAACAAATCGTACAATGTTTAGATAAATATTTGGAAGAAGCCCAAAATGCTATCATCGAAAAAATTTGATGTTATAACCATCGGCTCCGGCGGCGGCGCTAAAATTTCTTCCCCTGCCGCATCTTTAGGTCTCAAAGTTGCCGTCATCGAAAAAGACCGCCTGGGCGGCACCTGTTTAAATCGTGGCTGTATCCCTTCAAAAATGCTCATTCATCCTGCGGATGTCGCTGTCATCATCAAGGAAGCCAAACGCTTTGATATTCACAACAATCCCCAATTTAAAGTGAATTTTACTAAACTTGTCAACCGTATTTCCCAAACGGTTGATGGGGATTCCGACAAAATTGCGGCCAACTACAGTAAACATCCCCACATTACCTACATCAAAGGTGAGGCCAAGTTCATCGATAATAAAACCATCGAAGTCAACGGCGAGAAAATAACAGCGGATAAAATTTTTATTGCCGTTGGGACCAGACCCAAAATCCCTGATATCCCCGGTTTAGTCAGCAGTCCTTTTATGACTTCAACCGAAGCCCTGCGTAATACAAACCTGCCCGAATCCATGATCATTTTAGGTGGGGGCTATATTGCCTGTGAATTAGGACATGCGTACGGGGCCTTAGGGACCAAAACACATTTTCTCATCAGATCTTCCCTGCTTCGTCATGAAGATTCTGAAATAGCCGCTGAGTTCCAGAAGGTATTTGGCCAATACCATGATATACGTCTGGGGGCCGTACCCACCAAAGTTGAATATAACAACAGACACTTTAAAATTGATTACATACAAAACGGACAGACCCAAACCATCACCGCTTCAAGCCTATTGGTTGCCACCGGTATCGTACCCAACACCGACACTTTAGATTTAATGAACACGGATATTGAACTTAAAGCCGGAGGTTTAATTAAAACAAATGACTTCTTAGAAACTTCTGTTGAAGGCATTTATGCACTGGGTGACTGCATCGGCAATTATTTTTTCCGTCACAGCGTCAATTTTGAAGGCGAATATCTTTTTGACAGGATCTTT
>JAJXTI010000127.1 GCA_021783915.1 bacterium | reverse complement strand
GAGAGGTTCTACGATTGAAGCGGAACACGAATTCATCCAAATAAAAGTCCATATGAGAAGACCGGGTAGCGCCTTGAGAGGACAAATAAATCCATTCGGCCATCTGATTTGATAGAGATACTCCCAACAGTCATTCTCGCTAATAAAGCGTTGTTCAAACTCAAGCAGTGTCTTAGGGGAATCTTCCATGATTGCCGTATTCTACATATAGGGGCTAGGGCAGTTAAGTGCATAGCCCTAAAAAATTTTTAAAAACTGTTAACTATTTCAATTTGAGATAATATATCCCTAATGAAGGTTTATTCACAAAAACCATCGGTTTCCTTATCCCAAACTACCCGGTTGGTCATTGCTATAATATTCTTCTCAGTCTTATTGTGCTTCCTCACCTGGCAACTGCTTTCTCATCTAAACAATTTAGGACGAGGTGACTGGGATCAATTTTATTATTATAGCGAAGTCCCTCAAATCACCCTTTTTAAATATCATCAATTTCCTTTTTGGAATCCGTATTCATGTGGTGGTATGCCGATGCTGGCAAATCCTCAAAGCAGATTTCTTTCCCCTTCGATAATTTTTACCTCAATTTTTGGAGTTGTTGCCGGATTAAAATTGGAAATCTTTTTCTGTTTATTGTTTGGAATGCTAGGAATGTACTTTCTGGCCGATCATTTAAAAATAAAATGGCCAACTGTTTTTGTACCCGGAATCATTTTTGGATTAAATGGGACATTCGCATTGCATTTGACTGAGGGCCAGTTTCATGTTCTACCAGCTGTTTATTTCCCATATGTTTTTTTATTTTTCCTAAAATCTTTTGAAAAGAAACGCTTCGTAATACTATCCAGTTTATTTATGGGTTTATCATTTCTTGAGGGCGGGACCTATGTAACGTTATTTTTTCTAATTTTTATATTACTTTTTTCCATTCTAAAGTCATTCGAAATAAAAACGTTTAAACCAATAGGTTTATATTTTATATTTTTATTAAGCGCTATTCTTTGGGCCGCCCCTAAAGCATTTCCTGCGATTGAGTATTTAACACTTCATCCACGCCCCACAGACCCTGGCGGGTATATACCGCTATTATTGCTTAAAAACATCTTCTTAAGTCAACATCAAGGAATGTTTGGGGTCAATATACCGTCTTTTTCATCTAATATCGGCTGGTGGGAAGTTGGAGCGTATTTAGGGGTAGTATCCATTGGCTTATATTTTTTAAGTTTTTTTCTTATTTTGGACAATTATCCTATATTGCTAGCAGGGTTGGCGTGTCTTGTTATTGGTATGGGCAATTTCTCTTCATTCTCATTTTGGCATTTATTACATCAAATACCACCATTTAGCAGCATGTATGTTCCTACAAGAATATTTATCGTTTTCATCTTCTCTCTAGCTCTCATGAGCGGGCTAGCTTTAGATAAGATTTCTCAAAATTGGAAACAAAGAAATGTAATAATTTTGTTTATCATTATTCTTTTAAGCATTGATCTCCTTACCGTTGGACGAAACATCTTTTCCCAAGCCATCAGGCCGTACACCATTGATAACAAACATCAGATAAGTTTATTCCAGCCTTCTTTAAGCGATTTCAAGAATTTTCGTCAAACGTATGTCCCAAATAAAGATTGGTTCCAATATGGTGCTTGGAGTACGTTGCACAGGTCTTTGCTAAACAATGAAGGGGTAATTAATGCTTATGAATCGATCCCTGTCAAAAATGAAGCCATACCTTTTAACGTGTCTTGGTATAACGGGGAATTTTATTTAAAGGACCCGGGAATTATAAAATTATTACAATGGTCTCCCAATAAAATAAAATTTTTTATTTATACATCTGTTGAAAACACAATAATAGTTAACCAAAATTTTGATCATAATTGGCAAGCATCGATACCATTCAAAACTAACTCAACAAATGGATTGTTATCGGTTACTCTTCCCCCCATGAAGGGTAAGATTTTGTTATCGTATTCTCCTGCCTCATTTTATTTGGGACTCTTCTGTTTTTTTGTGATGTTCTTATTGTGTTTTTATTTATATTTGTGAAAGTTGGAGGATCTTTAGACGGTGACTGGTAAATTTGCAAGAAAAATTCCATCCCTAACAAAGGGGGGCCTGTATTCGTCGGACGGATACGAAATAGATTAAAGATTTTGGGGCGCGCATTAAATCATGTACTCAGGGTCTAGAACAACTGCCTTGATAAGAAGACCGACGATTTTACTGACTGCGGCTTGAGATTCTTCATTTTCTACGAGATTCAAATCCACACTCGTTTCTAAAAAACGGCTCTCCCCTACATTGACAACAAAAGTACGGTTGGGGCCATTGAGTTTCTTGAGCATATCCAGTTCATATTGGTCAATGTCCGTGACAGAGGTAATCAGGATAAGCCCGGCATCGGTCATTAAGTGGGCCAGTTCCCCCAACTGCACAAGAGCTTCATATTTACCTAAAGTTTTATCCTTAGAATCATGACTTGCCAGTGTCAGGCGATTGGAAACACCTAAAAAATACACGTTTTTACCTAAATTAAACAATTCTTCTTCCAACGCCTTGGCAATGCGTTGTTTACCTGTATCGATTTTCCCGGAAATTATAATAAAAGCAGATTTGTGTTGGTACTTTTGAGCACGGTTATCAGGTGTAATAAGGCTCCTTTCCCAACCGTATTCGCGCTTTTTAATTTGAGAGCCAAGCAGGCTGTCACTGTCAAAGACTGCAGTTAAAATAATGCCCCCGCCGGCGATTTCATAATTGTCCACCAATACAAAACGACCCGTTTCGGCGATATCACCGACCAAATCAAAGGCAATCGGTTTCATCGTTTCAAAAACCACTTCGCCTACTTCATGCCGGTCTACATGAGGTTTACGGCTGGAAGCCAATTCCGCTGCGTTTAATACATGAACGATTTCCGAAACAACTACCGGCACTTGCTGGGTGGCAATTTTCAATTTGTAAATTTTACCTTTAACCAGAGGTTGTTTGCCCATCCAGAATATATTGGCTTTAAATTTAGTCGATACCTGCGGCATTTTCTCTGAGGGCCTGACCATGATTTCACCGGGACGAACATAAATTTCCGTGTCCATGGTAAAACCTATACTCTGTCCTGCCCGAACGTCCTTACGGACGGGCCCGTTAAAATACTCTATGGATTTTATACGGTTTTTCTTGCCCGAAGGTAAAAAAACAATGTCATCTGCGACTTTAACAGTCCCTGTCTCAACACGACCGGCCACAATGCGGCGTTCATCTTTCTCTTCGGTAAATTTATAAATATCTTGTACCGGCATACGAAAGGCCTGCAGGTCTTTGGGGGCCGCTTTTTCAAAACTATCCAGAACGTCGAGAACATCCTGCCCTTTATACCAAGGCATGTTTTTTGATAGGCCGGCAATGTTATCCCCGTGAAAAGCGGCCATGGGGATAAAGCATTTAGGCTTTAAGTCAATCTCATCAAGAAATTTTGTATAATCGGCTTTAATTTGTTCAAACACCTTCCGGTCATAATTGACTAAATCCATTTTATTGACGCATACGGCCACATTCTTAATCCCTAAAAAACGCATCACATAACCGTGACGCTTGGAATTTTCTCTAATACCTTCGTGAGCATCAATCAAAAGCAAAGCAGCTTCAGCGCGGGCCGCCCCAGAAATCATGTTCTTTAAAAATTCAATATGGCCGGGAGCATCGATAATGATGTAATCGCGCTTGGCAGATTTAAAGAAAGAACGTGCCGTGTCGATGGTGATCCCTTGGGACTGCTCATCCTTAAGGGCATCCAGCAAAAAAGCATATTCGAAAGGTTT
>JAJXTI010000034.1 GCA_021783915.1 bacterium | reverse complement strand
CGAGGTTGGGATCTACGTTTTCCCCCACAATAACTACCCGACGGGAGTTTTCATAACCCAAACTACCCGTTGTTTCCGGTGGAGCCGCACAACCGACCAATACAAAAAGTAAACTTAAAATAACATAATGTATTCGCATAAACGTAAAAATAGATTCCCCAAATTTCTGTTGCCCTATCATTAAATACCACTAAAATAGCTTATCAAAAGGTGATTATTTATGGGATTTAATAATTTTATGAACAAAATCCGCCAGTGGGACAACCGTTCTGCTCAGTGGATTGTCCGTCATTTCTATATCCTCTTTTTTGAAATCATCCTTGTCGCTATCTTTGTTACCACCTTCATCAATGCTCTAAAAATTATCGACATCAGTATTGATGTCAGAAAAAACACAATCCTTGAGAGACTTTTGATGGCTCAAACGGTCAATACTTGGCTTATTGTCATTCTTTTGTTGTTTAATTCTTTCTGGATTCTATACATTTTTAGCAGTCTCTTAAGACTCCGCAGCCTTCTTAAAAACATTGATTTTAATTTAAGCCGTCGTCGCAACGATCAACGCCATAACGACTAATTCGTCCATAAAGCTTATGCCGCTTCGCCTCAATAAGTTTCGTTTTGGCCTCATTAAAAATATTCCTGACACAACTCTTCACATTTACCAAGGATCCTTTGCGTCCAGTGTTTAGCTGTGTTTAAATTAAGCGTTTCATTCCTCTTTTGAGAATAATACATTTGGGCCAAACCGATTGCACCGGCAAAAACCGAAGGGTTTTGTAGTCCCTTGGTGGCAATGCCAAGACTGATTGTCAAATTGGTCCTTTCTTCAATACGCTCAATAAGCCCAGGCAGCAACGCCGTACCTCCAACAATAACGGCCCCCTTATTAAGTTGATGATAAAATCCTGACCCCTTCAAAACCGTCTCTAAATGAGTCAATAAATTCTCGATTTCCCACTCCACAGCTTCGCACACATTCTGTCGACAGACAGGCACATAACCCTTCTCACGCTTGACTAAAATGTTCCCGGAAGATTCCTGGGTGTTTAATTTAGCGGCAACCGCATGCGTTTTTTTGATTTCCTCTGCCAAATCACCAGTCAAGCTTAACTTATCGGCGATACTTTGAGTTATGAAATGCCCCCCCCAACGGATAAATTGAACATCTCCCAAAACACCGTTTTTGAAAAACAAAACACTGGTCATATGCGCACCAATATCAATAAGCACGCAGCCTTCTTTTGTATAAGATTCGTCCAAAGCCACTTGGCTGGCGGCAAAACTCGAAAGCGATACTCGATGAACATCTAAACCCGCTTGGTGGACGGCCTTAGTCATATTGCGCAAACGGGCATTGTTAGCCGTCAAAAGCAACAAATTAGATTCCAATTTACGGCCATAAAGTCCTCTCGGGTTTAAAGCTACATTCACATCGTCCACTTTATAGAACTGCTCAAAACTATGCACTATTTCTTCATCAATGGCCGCGCCTAAAAGCCGGGCCTGATGATTGACCTTATTAATATCCGAAGGGGCCACCACCTTGGTTCCCGCATCCACCAAAGGGATCACAGCACTGGAGCAACGGCAAGTCAACAGGTCCGCGCTGATGCCTAAATGAACAAACCCTGGCCGAACAGCCACTTTTTGACACACACCATCAACAGCACGTAAGATAGTTTGAGACAGTTCCGCCAAATCACTGATGGAAGACTCCCTAAGACCGGCGGCCGGCAATTCATAAATCCCCAATAATTCCAGATTATTCTCATCCTGGGCCCTGACAAGAGCAGTTTTAATTGTCTGAGAGCCTAAGTCCAAACCACAAAAATATTTATTACGCTTAATATTTCTAAACATATATACAAACCCCTTTTTTACTTATGGACTATCTGTATTATTAGTATTAATAATAGGTTCTTTAAAACGAATGTCTATGTATTTAACCTGACCCCAGTTAATTTTACCATTTTGGAAAAGGATTTCTAGCATGTCCACTTTAGAAGCCAAATCGTCCTGATCAATGATAATCTGTATGTTGGGCATGACCGTCAGTTCTATTTTCGACAGATTACTCGCCTCCACCGTCAACACTTTCAGCCGGCTGGTATGGGGATGGGCCTTTAACTGTTTAAAAAGCTCCACTATTAGATTTAATTCCTTAATGGAAGAAACCGTCCCCAACACTATTCTACTTCTTTCCAAAGGGATCCCCCGTACCAATGGAAAAGGTAGAGGTGCGGCCACATAAAACATAATCACACCTTCAGTATCAACGACAAGATATTTATTATGGGCCTGGATCTGCAGAAGAATGTTCCTTTTTTTGGCCAAGACCATGATTGTATCCGGTAACTGGCGTATAATTCTTAATTGGGCGATTTGAGGATATCGATTGGCAATCTGCCGATGGAGTTTTCTCAAATCAATACTGAAGATATTTTGCCCCTTCAGTGCTTTTAAAGGCCGGTCATCAATAAATTTAATCGATTGATCAACAAAAACATTTTTGACGTTGAACATAGGAGCGTTGGTTAAATAGTCAACTGTCCGGCTATATATCCCAAAAAAGATAAAACCGATAAATAGGAAAACAATCAGGCGAATGACCGCAATGGCTGGGATTTTAACGCTGGACTTTTTTGCCATAAGCTAAATCTAATAGTTTCTCACATACCTGCAAAAAATTATAACCAACTTTGGCCGCGGCCTTAGGGAAAAGACTGGTTGCTGTAAACCCTGGGATCGTATTAAGCTCTAAAATATACGGATGACTGGCCCCATCAATACGGATGTCCACTCGGGCAAACCCTTCACAACCTAAAGTATCGTAAGCCGCAACAGCCATGGCCTGGATTTTTTTCGTCAGTTCTTCCGGCAGTTGGGCCGGTACTACATAATCCGTAACGCCTTTTTGATATTTGGAATTGAAATCGAACAAGGCATTAGGCGCAACTATTTCCACTAACGGTAATGGCTGATGGTCAAAAATGCCAACCGTCATCTCTCGGCCTTTAATAAATTTTTCCACAATCACATAAGGCCCAAATGATAAGGCATCTTTTAAGGCAGAGTCCCATCCGGAAGGATGGCGCACCATATACACACCGATACTGGAACCCTCACAAGCGGCTTTCACGACAAAAGGTAATTTCTTAAGCACAGCAAATACGTCCTTAAAATGCGTTAATTGCCCATCGGTAATATAAAAATTCTCCGGAACGGAAAGTCCCGCATTTTTAAAAGCTGTCTGTGCCACGATTTTATTAAACGCTTTTTGGCTGGCTAAAGGCCCAGAACCCGTATAAGGAACACCCATTTCTTCTAAAATTGATTGGATCACCCCATCTTCACCTAAACGGCCGTGTAAAGCGATAAAGGCAATATCAATACCCGAACTTTTAATCAAATCAACAATTTTAAGTCGGTCACTGGTCGTAATATCTATGGGTTTAACGGCATAACCCACTGAAGCCAGCGCCTGCTCGACCGCATGCCCAGAACGCAAAGAAATTTCTCTTTCAGAGGAATATCCTCCCATTAAAACACCTATATTGCCAAAATTGGACCGGCTCATACCATCACTTTCTTTTTATTAAGAATGTTGACCAACTCATCGGAATAATGATAAATGTCTCCTGCTCCTAAAAATAAAACCAAATCTCCGCTTTGAACAAACTCAGTCAAATGATTTAGAATCTCTTCTTTTTTAAGGAAAACGACTCGATCACCTAATTTTATTTGCAAAGGCTCCAGTAGATCCTTGGCCCCCACCCCTTCTGAGGGTTTCTCGCTGGCGGCATAAATATCTGTAAGAACCAGATAATCCGTAAGGCCAAGGCTCTCAACAAATTCATCCAGCAAAAACTTGGTCCTGGAATAACGGTGCGGCTGAAAGACCGTCACAAGACGTTTTTTATTAAAAAGCCTTGTAGCTTTGAGCGTGGCAATGATTTCAGTCGGATGGTGCCCATAATCGTCCACCACCATGACATCATCCACCTGCCCCTTGAGCTGAAAACGGCGTTTGACACCACCAAATTCTTTAAGTGTTTTTTGTATCACTTCAACAGAAATCCCTAACTGTAGCCCTAAAGAAATACATGCCAAAGCATTAAGTACATTATGGCGGCCAGGAACGATCAATTCAAAATCAGCCAATTTACCAAATTTTGTGTGGCACTCGAAGCGAGAATGAAAACCATCGGTAACAACATTTCTTGCCCATACATCACAACTTGGGTCAAACCCATAAAGGAGGGCTAATTTCTTCGATTCTTTGACCAAAGTCTTGAGCCGTTGGTCTTCGTCGCAAACAATCACCCTCCCTTTATCACTTGTATAATCTATAAACTTTCGAAAGGCACCTAAAATCCCTTCCCAATTCTTATAAAAATCCACATGTTCAAAATCTATGTTGGTGATAATGGAATAAAGAGGGCGAAAATACAAAAACGTGCCATCACTTTCATCGACTTCAGCTACAAAATATTTACCTTCTCCCAGATGGGCATTATATGAATTTCCGTTAATAATCCCACCAACGGCGGTTGTGGGTTTCAGCCCGGCATTAAGCAAAAGGTAAGAAACCATTGAAGTGGTGGTGGTTTTACCATGAGCGCCGGCAATAGTAATACCCATCTGTTCATTCACAAGTTGGGCCAAAACTTCGGCACGTTTAAGCAACGGTAATTTACGACTGCCCGCTTCAATCATTTCAGGATTCGTCACACGAATGGCTGAAGAATACACCACATAATCAGGATTTTGAACATTGCTGGCATGATGGCCAATGGTCACCAAAGCGCCGTTCTTACGTAGTTGGGCCGTTAATTCATTGTCTTTAAGGTCAGAACCGCTGATCTTATGCCCCTTGGCTAATAATAAGGAGGCCAAAGTCCCCATGCCAATACCACCTATACCTATAAAATGATAATGTTTGCTTTTCATGAACTGTCCTTCAAATAGTTTAACCATTTCTTATTCAAATCATCCAAACCATCGATATTTCCATAAACTTTTAACAAAGCATCTATAAAATGTGAATTCTGTTGCAACTCCACGCAAAATTCATAAAAATGCCCTTGCCCCAACTGGGTTATCATAAAATTAACAATACTAGCAGACTCTGCATAAAAAATATCCACCGTCTTTTTATCAGAGTTCATATATAATCGCATATCTGTCAACCGTGATAAAGGAATAAATTGACCATTTGATATGGCCTCCTGGACAAATTTGTTAGACCCTATACGTTTGGCTTTTTCCTGGTACATCGCCACCCCTTCATCAAACCACAGAGGCATATCGGCGTAGGGCCCCAGATATTCATGCAGAATAATATGCCCTAATTCATGGGGTAAAAGAGCGTCAAAAAAACCTTCATCGGAAGGGTAAGTTTTGATGGTTTTGGTCTTGACTAATGTGGCCGCATGTGACCAGCTCGCTTGACCGCCATTGTGCACATAATCATCCGCGTCTGTATAAATATAGATGGAGATAGGTTTATCTAGCGACCAAGCATGGTAACGTGTGATACCTAGGTTCTCCGATATATTCCTAAAATCTTCTTCGGCTGAATCCATAACTGTCCCAACAAAATCTTCAGGCACAGCAGGGCGATAATAAAGAATAAAATCTTCCCCCTTTAATGTTTCCCAACCCTTAGCCTGCACAGCACAAGTTGTAGTCAAAAACAAACCAATCAACATTAAAACCTTAAAAATACGTGTCATAAACTCTCCACGGCCAGGGCCAATTCATTGGCCGCGGAATCTTTAAAAGCTTCCTTTACATTTTGATATAAGGGCTTCCTGTCGGATTTCAAAGTAAAAAGATCTTTAAGTGTGTTTTTTAAAGCATCCGCAGTCAAATCTTTTTGTTCGATGATTTCGGCCAGCCCTAATCGAGATAGCACCTGGGCGTTATATTTTTGATGCCCATCAGCTAAAGGATACGGCACCAAAATGCAAGGCAACACAAAAAAACCCAATTCCGAGATTGTGGCGGCACCGGCACGGGCAATGACCGCATCAGAAACAGCATAGACCTCTTCGATAGGACTTATAAATTCATATACTTTTACCGGTAAAAGACTGTTGCGGTATTTCTCTAAATACAAAGGGTATTCTTTGATCCCGGTCATATGAATGGCCTGTATAGGTTGTTTTGGGCCCCATAAAGACATCATCTCGAAAAACACTTCATTGATTTTTTGGCTTCCCTGGCTGCCCCCTAAAACAAAGACTGTTTTGCGTTGGGGATCCAATGAAAATTTTTTTAGCAAGACTTCCTTGCTGTCTAAAGGTCTCTTGTGATGACAGGGGCAACCCGTCAATACTGTCTTTTTAGAATTAAAATAGTTTTCTGTTTCAGAAAAACTAATGGCAACTTTTTTAACTAACCTCTCCAAGAAACGATTGGCCTTGCCAGGCACCACATTTTGTTCGTGAATCATCGTTGGGATCCTCAGCAACCACGCTGACAAAACAACAGCAAAAGATCCGTAACCGCCGAATCCTATAACTTTATCCGGTCGAGTTCGCCTTAATACACTTATCCCTTGACCCACAGCCTGAAACATTAAAAAACCAAACGTAAGCAAACCTATCAAAGACCTGTTGGTCAATCCTTTAGCATGGATGACTATCGTTGGGAACCCTTGGGTTTTGACTTTTTCTTCACCCAAATCCAATACACCGACAAAAATTACTTCATGTCCACGGCCCCTTAAAACACTGGCGGTTTGTAGTGCGGGGAAAATATGCCCTCCCGTACCTCCGGTTGCAACAATAATTTTCATATGTGTCCTTAATCAGTGGGGCATACGAACGAGTTTTGCTACCGCAAAATCAGAACTAAAACTTCTGGTCTTGGGTTTTGGAGACATTTAAAATCAAACCGATGGCCACCAAATGAAAAATCAAAGCAGACCCGCCATAACTGATAAACGGCAACGGCAGCCCTTTGGTAGGGAAAGCGCCTATACTCACCCCGACGTTGACCATAGCCTGTAACCCAAGCATTAAAATAATACCGATGCTTAAAAAATACCCGAAAGACTCGTGTGTCTGACGGATTAAACGAATTCCCACCCAAATAAAGCTTACGAACAATACAATAATGACCAACGCCCCTACCAACCCCAATTCTTCCCCAATAATCGAAAGAATAAAGTCCGTATGAGCCGCCGGCAGATAAAATAATTTCTGCTGGCTATGACCAAGGCCGACACCGAAAACCCCTCCGGAACCTAAAGCAATTTGCGACTGGGTCAATTGAAAACCAATTCCCTGGCTGTCCTGCCAGGGGTCTAAAAACGCGATAATACGTGCCATCCGGTATGGCTCCTTGACAATTAAATAAATTACGATGGGAACGGCTCCCAAGGCCATGATTGCCAAATGCAACAATCTTGCTCCCCCGATCAACATAAGCCCGAACACTACAACGGCTATCTCAATCGTGGTTCCTAAATCCGGCTGCTTAACGGTCAATAGACAGGTCACCCCGACAACTAACATTGGTGGCAAAAATCCCTGCTTAAAATCACGAATCAATTGTTGTTTGCGACTTAAAAAATCCGCTGTATAAATAATGACTGCCAATTTAACAAATTCGGAAGGCTGAAAGTGAAAGACACCAAATTTAAACCACCGACGGGCGCCGTAACTTTCTTGACCAATGTGAGGGACAAGAACCAAAACCAAAAGAAAGATACTGAACCCTAAGAAAGTCTTGGCGTGCGGCTGGATCTGACGATAATCCATACTCATGACCAAAAAACAAGACAAAAGCCCAATTGCCAAAAATAGCGACTGCCGTTTGAGATAATATAAACTGTCGTGATAAGTCTCAAGCGCGTTGACGCAGCTGGCACTATAAATCATTACAATACCGATACAGATTAGGGCCAAAACAATAACAGTTAATTGAATCCGAGTCTCTTTCATAACGATTTTTTCTTATGTTAATTTGCCCACTATTTCTTTAAACACTTTCCCCCGGTGCTCATAGTCTTTAAACATATCAAAACTGGCCGTCATGGGGGAAAGCATCACGCAATCACCCGCAGAAGCTTTTTGCTTGGCAGCTTCAACAGCTTTTTCCAAAGAATCGGATGTATCTACCGGAACCACATCGGTGAAGGTATCCTTGATTCGTTCTTTGATCTGCCCTATGGCGACCATGTATTTGACCTTCCTGGACACCAGAAGTTTTACACCCGTATAGTCTATGTGCTTGTCCGACCCGCCACAAATCATAATCACCGGCTTTGTTGTACGCTCAAGGGCCCATAGACCGGCCACGGCAGTTGTCGACTTGGAATCATTAATATAATCAACGCCATGCAAAGTCCTGACTAATTCCAGGCGATGTTCGACGCCTTTAAATTCTTGGAAGACCTTGCGACTGACATCTTCCGGCACACCTAAAGTCTTAGCGGCTGCCATTGCCGCCAAATAATTAGGGTTGGTGATATCCGAAGGTTTGTCATCACCGTTAAAAAATGACACCCTGGCTTTTAAACCTTTAGCTAAATTATGAAACTCTTGTTGCGCAAAATTAAGCACCACAAAATCGTTCTCACCTTGATTGGCAAGAACTTTCTTCTTTGCTTCAAAGTATTCGGCCAAATCCTTATGGCGGTCCAGATGGTTCTCACTGAAATTTAACCAAACAGCCACATGAGGTCTAAAATGTACTGTAGACTCCAACTGAAAAGAGCTGATTTCTAAGATGACCGTATCTGATTTTTTAAGTTTTAACACGTGGGCTGAAAAAGGGCTGCCGATATTACCGCACAAATTGACAGACCTCCCCGCTTTTTTTAAAATTTCGGCAACCAAAGTGGCTGTCGTTGTTTTACCGTTGCTTCCGGTCACCGCAACAATAGGGCAAGGGCAAATCCTATAGGCCAACTCAACTTCCCCCATGACCTCAATCCCTTTGTCTCTTGCCCATTGGGCTGGTTGGCTATCAAGCCTAACCCCGGGACTTAAGATAAGATAATCACTGTCTTGAATGAATTCCTTTGTATGTCCACCTACTTGCGCAATGATTCCCGCAGGCATATCTACATTGTCTTTAGATTCGGAGATTTTCGCGATTCCACCTAAGCATAAAACCAAATCAGCAACCGCCAGGCCGCTGCGAGCAGCTCCGATGATGGTGACTTTTTTATTTTTTATATCCATTTCAACAGAACTATCTAATTTTCAATGTCGTTAGTGTTAACATAGCAAGGATAATGGCCACAATCCAAAAACGAACGATGATTTTATTTTCATTCCAACCTGACAATTGCAGGTGATGATGAAACGGTGACATTTTAAAAATACGCTTCCCCGTTAATTTAAAGGAGAATACCTGTAAAATGACCGAAGCCGCTTCCACGACAAAAACCCCCCCTAAGACAATCAACCACAGTTCCTTCTTAATAAGAATCGCAATCATGCCCAAACTGCCGCCTAAAGCCAGTGAACCGACATCTCCCATAAATACGGTGGCTGGATAACTATTAAACCACAAAAACCCTAAAGAGGCCCCGACTATCGCCGCGCAAAAGACCGTCAATTCCCCTGCTCCCGGAACATGAGGGATTAAAAGATAATCACTCATGGCGGCATTGCCTGTCACATAACTTAATGCCCCCAATGTAAAAGCGACCATGAGCACACATCCAATGGCCAATCCATCAAGTCCATCAGTCAGATTGACCGCGTTTGAAGAAGCAACCACAACGAGCGCCACCCAAAAAACAAAAAATACCCCCAAATCAACAATTAAATTCTTGAAAAACGGCACATCCAAACAAGTCGTGATATCCGGGTGCAAATAAGCAAATACAGCCACAAACAAAGCGATAAGAACCTGCCAGAAAGATTTGACACGGCCTCTGATACCCCTGTGCTTGCCAATGCCTTTAAGTTTCACATAATCATCCACTCCACCTAAAATGGCCAAACACAAACAAACAAAAAAGGTCATAAGAATAAAAGAATTAGTCAAATCGCCCCATAATAATATGGAAACTAGAATGCTACCGATGATAAAAACTCCCCCCATGGTGGGGGTTCCTTCTTTCTTCATCTGGAATTTGTCTAAATCCGGGGCATCTTTACGTTTGGCAACCTCCTGGATACGGCGTTCTTTGACAACACGGATAAAAACAGGGCCAAATATGACACAAAGAATAAATGCCGTAAAACCTGCCATGCCAGCACGAAAAGTGATGTAACGAAAAATATTCACAACAGGCCATAGGTAAGAAAAATCTGAGAAAAAATAAAACATGATCTATCCTTTATTCATTCGGTGACGAGGCCCCTGGTGACCTCAGTAAAAATTCAACGACCTTTTCCATAGCCATGCGACGGGAACCTTTGACTAAAACAGCGTCCCCATTGTCCAATACCCGTGCCAGATGTTTCTGTGCCGACTCAATATCTGTGCAAGCAAAAACCCTCATATGCTTATTGGTACGGTGAGCTTGAACGGCCATATGACGGGACAACGCTCCTACTGTAATCAAGACATCTATGCCTGCCTGAGCCGCAGCCTGGCCGATATCGCGGTGTAAATCTTTTGCCTTTGTTCCAAGCTCAAGCATGTCGGCAGCCATCATGATCTTTTTCCCCTTGGCTTTAAGGGTCGCCAAGGTGTCAATGGCGCAACGCATAGACACAGGGTTGGCATTATAAGTATCATTGATTAACCACCCAACCCCCAGCTTCACTATTTGTCCACGACCTTTGGGGAACTCGAAGTGTTTTAATGCACGCACGATGGCCACATCAGCTACAGACATCAAACGTCCACAAGTGTACGCCGCCAATCCATTGTATACATTATTAATACCACACGTATTCAATTCAATGGTTTTTCCTAAAACTTCAAAACACAACCTGTGGCCCTGTTGGATACGCACATTCCTTGCCCTAAAGCGACAAGGCTTATCCATCCCATAAGTAACCACCCGTAGACGTTTAAGGCCCCGTGCTTTTACAGATAAAAGAGGGTCATCCGCATTAATGATGACAGTGCGGCGAGAACTCATCCAAGAAGTCAAAGTCCATTTTTCCTTCAAAACACCTTGGGGGCTTTTAAGTTTCTCCAAGTGGGACTCTCCAATATTGGTAAATACCACGATATCCGGTCTGGCCACATCACCAAGCCAAGGGATATCCCCAGGTTGATTAGAACCACATTCGAGAACCACAGCCTGATATGAAGGTTTTAATTTCAATAGTGTCAAGGGCACGCCGATATGGTTGTTTTGCGTACCTTCATTCTTTAACACACGGTATTTTTGGCCCAGAACACAAGCAATCATTTCTTTGGTCGTGGTTTTTCCTGCGCTCCCGGTAAGAGCGATAACGGGGATTTTAAAACGTAATCGATAAAAACGGGCCAGATGCCCTAAGGCTCTGGTTGTATCCCTGACCATAATAACACTCACCTTGGGGTGTTCTATGGCCACAGGCTTATGAAGCAACACTACACGAACACCTTTAGAGACAACATCCTTGATGAAATCGTGCCCATCAAAGACATCACCTTTAACAGCGATAAACAGTTGCCCTTCTTTGACAAGACGAGAATCAATGCATATGGACTTTACGTGGCCTGTAACCGGACCTTGTATGAACCGTCCTTGAGTTGCTTTTATAAGCTCATCTATAGTAAACACGTTTTAATAGTTTCTAATTATGGTTCTTGGACAAACTCTCCACCACATTTAATAAATTCTTTTTTCTTTCCCGTGACCTTCTTAAACCACACTATTTTTAGCCTTTTGGGCCCAAAAGATTCACCTGCGCCAATCAAAGGTTCGATTAAAAATACACACCCTTGCGGCGGTTCAAAGATTTTGTCCAGAACAAGTTGCAAACCATGGGCACTTAACTCAACGATTGTTCCCTCTCCGGTCATAAAGTGCTTTTCCATTTGCCAACGTACGCGTATGTTGTCTTTAATGCGTACATTCCGTCGCCCTTCAAACATATCCCATCCTTTTTATTTTTTCACTTTACTCAAAACGTCTTTCACAATCTCTTTCTCATTAAAAGGGACAGTCCTGTCTTTCAAAACCTGATAGTCTTCATGCCCCTTACCGGCAATAAGAACAATTTCTTGGGGTTTAACTAACTTAAGCGCCTGGCCGATAGCTTCCTTACGGTCAACTATCACCTCATAGTTAGATTTGATAAACCCTGGTTTTATTTGTGCAATGATGTCCGCAGGATCTTCGCTACGTGGGTTATCGCTAGTCACAATAGAATAATCCGCCAGTTCACAGGCCACTTGACCCATTTTAGGCCTTTTCCCCTTGTCACGATCCCCCCCACACCCAAATACTAAAATGATTTTATTACTGCTAACGGCCTTTAGGGCCTTGAGCACATTCCTCAACCCGTCTTCTGTATGCGCATAATCAATAAAGATAAAATAATTTTCCCCCGCTGCAACGGACTCAAGACGGCCGGGAACACAGGACAAAGTTTCTATTCCCTCTCGAATTTTATCAATGGCGACCCCTTCTTTCCAAGCGCACGCGCAGGCGGCTAAAATATTATATACATTATGTTCACCAATAAAACGTGTATTGATTGTAACCTTCCCCATGGGAAAAACAACCTCCATCTGGGTCCCATTTAAAGAAGATTTGATCCCTAGGGCTTTAACATCACAAGAATTGCCCATGCCATAGGTGATAATTTCTCCTTTAGTTAACTTTAACAAACGTCGCCCATAAAGGTCATCAGAGTTGATGATGGCCGATGCTTCTTGTGCAAGACCTTCAAACAAGATCACCTTGGCTTTAAAATAATTTTCCATGTTCGTATGATAATCGAGATGGTCCTGAGTCAAATTGGTAAAAATAGCGCTGGTAAAATCAATGCCTTCAACACGCCCTTGATCCAACGCATGAGAGGACACCTCCATAATGCAATAAGGAACCCTCGAAGAAACCAGATAGGCCAAGTGACTTTGGTTCTCTAAAAATCCGGGAGTGGTATTCTGGGACGGTAGGATCTTTCCGGCAATACGATAGTTGACCGTCCCCACCACGGCCGATGTTTGATCATTGGCCCTAAAAATACTCTCTAGAAAATAAGTTATAGTGGTCTTGCCGTTGGTACCGGTAACCCCCACAGTTTTAATGTTACGCGAAGGATAATCAAAAAAACGTAAAGTAATTTGCCGTAAAAATAATTTTGGGTCATCGACATCCAAAAGGCAGACGGAATCGGGAACAGTGTAGTTAGGTAATTTTCTTTCTGCTGTCTTTTTTACAACCACAACCGTCCCCTGGGCTACGGCATCTTTGATAAAATCTTCACCGTTGACTTTAAAACCTGGTAGGGCCACAAATAACCCCTGGGGCTGTGCTAGGCGGGAGTCACAACTGATTGCTTCAACCTCGATATTTTCAAAACCTTCAGGCAAAGATTTTAAATAAATATCTTTTAACAAATCTTTCAATAACATTTTATTCCTGATCGTCGGAAACAGTCCCCGACATCTTTTTAGCGTCAAGATATTTTAAAGCATCTCCCACGACCTCACTAAAAACAGGGGCGGCCACTGTCCCTCCGTAATACGCCGGATGAGGGTCATCAAAAACGACCACTGCGGCCAATCGTGGCTTGTCCACAGGCGCAAATCCGAGAAAAGTGGCATAGAAATGCCCGTGTGAATAAGCCCCTCCCACAACCTTTTGGGCTGTCCCTGTCTTGCCGGCAACGGTAACGCCTTTTATCTGCGCTTTGACACCCGTACCGCGCTCAACAACCCCTTGCAAAATAGATTTTACACGTAGAGCTGTCTGTTGGGAAATGACCCTGTCTAAAATCTTTGGTTTGGTTTCCTCAATGATTTGATCATGGATATCTTTGACATATTTGACCACAAAGGGACGCATATACACGCCTCCATTGGCAATGGCTGACATGGCTGCCAATAATTGAATCGGGGTCACTGTCACTTCTTGGCCTATAGGGATTGCGCCAATGGATGTTTTCGACCACAAACGGACAGGTTTTAAATAACCCGGTGCCTCACCGGGAAGATCAATGCCTGTACGCATACCGAAACGAAAACGATGGGCATAATCATAAACTCTTTGTGGCCCTAAACGCTGGGCCACTTTAGTAGTCCCAATATTACTGGATTTCTCAATGACCTCCCTGAAGGTAATAGTGCCTAAAGGCTCATGGTCATGCAAAATATGGTTGCCCACCCGATAGGCCCCATGCTCACAATAAATCTTATCCGTTTCCTTAATGACCCCTTCCTGCAAAGCAGCAGAGGCCGTGACAATTTTAAATACAGATCCAGGTTCATAAGTATATACTATCGCGCGGTCGGTACGGGACTCCGGGGAACTTTTGGATGCCTCTTCCAAATTATAAGTAGGACGGTTGGCAAAGGCAAGAATTTCACCCGTTTTAGGGTCCATAACGATAATACTCGCCCCTTTGGCATTATATTTGTGATACATTTTATCCAACGCACGCTCAGCAATGAATTGAATAGTTTCGTCTATAGTTAAAACGACATCAAGACCTTCAACCGGCGCGATATAATCTTTCTCCAACAATAATTCTCTCTGGTGGGCATCACGCAAAATGACCGAATGGCCTTCTTTACCTCTTAAATATTTGTCATAATCTTTTTCCAGGCCATCCAAACCATTGTTATCTATGCCAGTAAAGCCAATAAGATGGGCGGCCAAACTCTGATTGGGATAAAACCTCTTACTTTCTTTAATAAAACCTACGCCGGGTAATTTTAGACCTTTTAATTTCTGGTAAACGTCTTGGGGAAGCTTACGCTTGACCCAAACAAAATATTTATTCTTATCGATTTTGGAGGCGATCTCCCAGGAAGGCATGTTTAATACCTTGCAGAGGCGGGCAATGATCTCAGCTTTATCATGATGACTGGCAATGGTTTTGGCATTAACAAAGACAGAATAAACAGGCAAATTTATGGCCAATGGCCTCATGTTGCGGTCATAAATGGTTCCGCGTTTAGGGTCAATATTGATTAAATGTTCATGCTGCTTTTGGGCCAAATGAGCTAAAAAGGAAGACCGAAAAATTTGAATATAAAAAAGGAATACAATGGAATACAGAAACCCCGTCAGCAAAACCGCAAAAACAATTGCCAGACGAAAGGGGTATTTTCTAAGAAACAATTCAAGCCTCTATCTATTATTCACGGGCCCAGGCCCTGGCCTCTTTGAAAGATAAAAAAGACAAGAAATTCCACAACGTGCCATCGGTCTTGCTTTTAACAGATGGTGGTGATGATTGACTAATCATTTGTGCTGGTCCCGTTAAAGTCATCACCTGATCGTTACTCATAAATTGTAAATCACTATTTTTCTCCAAAAGCTGATTACCTAAATGATTAACAGATTTTAAAGTAAGAATTTGGTGGGTCAGAAGGCCATTGTGGTCTCTTAATTCATGCATAAACCTCTCTTTGTCCTTGCCTTTATAGGCCAAATCATAAATCTGCATCTGCATATGAATATAAATCAAGGCCACAACAGTGACAAAAGACATTAATTTAACCCATACTTTCAAACTCATATTGTCCTTTCAATGACCCTTAATTTGGCGCTTCTGGAGCGAGGGTTTAAATCACATTCTGCCTCTGATGGCTCAATTGGTTTTTTGGTTAAAATGTGCCCCCCTCCTCCTTGGGCCAACATTTTAAATGTATTTTTAACAATCCTGTCCTCAAGAGAATGAAAAGAAATGACACATATTCTCCCTTGAGGGTTTAACACCTCAAACCAAACCGTCAACGCTTCCTTTAAAACTTCCAGCTCCTGGTTGACGGCAATACGCAGGGCCTGAAACGTGCGTGTCGCCGGATGAATACGTCCACGGCTGTAGCTGGCCGGCAAAGCACTTAAAACGGTCCTTGCCAACTGTTGTGTTGTAACAATCTTCTCTTGAGTACGTCGCCAAACAATTGCTTTGGCAATGCGCCGGGCCAAGTGATCCTCACCAAATTTTTCAATAATACGTGCTAATTCGTCTTCTTTAAGCGCATTGACTAAATCAGCGGCTGTGACCTTTTGTGTCTGATCCATGCGCATATCCAAAGGGCCATTTGTCAGAAAACTAAAACCTCTTTCCCGATCGTCCAACTGAAAACTGGATATGCCAAGGTCTAACAAAACCCCATCAACAGCCTTAATATTAACCTCAGCTAAGATGCGCTTGACCTCGCCAAACGAGCCCTGCAACAAATCAATCCTCGAAGAAAATGATGCCAAACGCCTCTTAGCTTCGGTCAAAGAACTGTTGTCTCTATCGATACCAATCACATGCCCGTCTTGTCCCGCCCCCAAAGCAATAAGGGCCAAATGTCCCCC
Organism: bacterium; assembly: GCA_021783915.1. Taxonomy (GTDB): domain Bacteria; phylum Omnitrophota; class Gorgyraeia; order Zapsychrales; family Fredricksoniimonadaceae; genus JACQCF01. The sequence continues at coordinate 694 of JAJXTI010000034.1, read as the reverse complement.
TAAACCTACAGTACCATCCACAATGATGGTACCAGGCCTAACATTCAGCCAATGCATCACTTCCTGTGGCATGACTGAAATATGCATAACAAACCCCTTAGCCTAAATTCATCATGTTCTCGGCGGTCTTCTCAAAGTCAACACTGGTCCTTGTATAGAATTCCTGCCAGGCCTGGGTCTGCCAGATTTCAATACGATTGGAAACCCCTATAATAACGGCATCTTTTTTAATGCCTGCAAAATCTTTCAAATATTGTGGAATAATAAACCTACCTTGTTTATCAGGGACAACCTCAATGGCTCCTGAGAAAAACATACGGTTAAAATGCCGAGTTTCCTGCTTGGTAAAAGACAAGTTCTTAAACTTCTGCTCTTCCGACTGCCATTGCTGGTCGGCAAACATAAAAATACAACGATCCAATCCACGGGTGACAAAGAACTTCTCAATACCGTGCTCTTTGGACACCTCACGGAAACGAGATGGCAAAATCAGCCGGCCCTTGTTATCAATGCCGTGGTTATATTCACCGTAAAACATATAAACCTCTTGGTTAAACTCTCTCCACCGTTTTACTTATTCCATTTTACTCCACTTTATTCCACTTAATGGAAGTATAGACAAACAGTCCTTGGATGTCAATAAAGAATTCATGAAGATGATCGTTGGGAGGTTACTGTACTTTTATGAGGCTAC
>JAJXTI010000126.1 GCA_021783915.1 bacterium | reverse complement strand
TCAACGTAATACCTGCCACTTCGAAGCCTTAGACTTGCCATACTCGAATCTCCCGTTGATGATGGTTAAACATGGGCCCAATTTTGGGCACATTCACCCCAACGGGGAAGTCGAGATGTTGTAACTATAATAAGTTGCAATTTCTACTAAATTACTGGCGGAGAGGGAGAGATTCGAACTCTCGAGACCCTTTCATGCCCACACGCTCTCCAGGCGTGCGCCTTCAACCACTCGGCCACCTCTCCCAAAAATTTTATTAACAAAATTCTTGGCCCCTACATTTTAATTGGTGAAGCCTAACTTAAGGCTGAACCAATCAGCAGGGGCTTATACTTCTAATAAAATCTTTTATCCTAAAACTTCCCTACTATATCAAAACCCCTACAACACTCAAGCCAAATTAATATAAAGCTAGTCGCTGCTCTTTCAGGCGTTGGTCGTCCAAATATTCATCATACGTCACGCCCATACGGTCAATACATCCATTGGGCGTCAGTTCAATAATACGGTTGGCCACCGTCTGCACCAATTGATGGTCGTGTGAAGAAAATAAAACTGTTCCAGGGAAGCTCTCCAACCCCCGGTTTAAGGCCGTGATAGCTTCCAAATCCAAGTGGTTGGTAGGCTCATCCAAAATAATAACATTGGCGTTAGTCAGCATCATCCTGGAAAACATGCAGCGGACTTTTTCACCGCCGGAAAGGACACGGACACTCTTTAAACTTTCTTCACCGGAAAAAAGCATGCGCCCAAGAAAACCACGCACAAAATTTTCATCCGTCTCTTTGGAATACTGGCGCAACCAATCCACAATGTTTAGGTCTACATCAAAATACTTGCTGTTTTCCCTAGGGAAATACGCCTGCGTCGTCGAAACGCCCCATTTGAAACTGCCGCTGTCGGCCTTTAATTCCCCCGCCAAGATTTGAAATAAAGTCGTCTTGACCAGGTCATTGGAACCCACGAAGGCGATCTTGTCGCCTTTGTGCACATGCAAAGAAAAACCCTTGAACATCAATTGGCTGTCGATGGACTTGGCCAGATTTTCGATATGTAAAATGTCATTGCCTGCTTCACGTTCCGGCTTAAAATTGATAAAGGGGTATTTGCGAGAGGACGGCCTGATTTCATCGAGGGTCAATTTCTCTAAAATCTTCTTGCGGGAAGTGGCTTGACGCGCTTTGGAAGCGTTCGCTGAGAAACGGGCGATAAAATCCTGTAGCTCTTTGCGTTTTTCATCCACTTTCTTGTTGGATTCCGAACGCTGCCTTAAAGCCAGTTGGCTCGCCTCTACCCAAAAACTGTAATTCCCCGAATACATTTGGATCTTTCCATAATCGATGTCACAGACATACGTACAGACTTTGTCCAAAAAATGGCGGTCATGCGAAACAACGATGGCCGTGTTATCAAAATTGATAAGGAATTCTTCCAACCACCGGCAGGCGTCTATGTCAAGGTGGTTGGTGGGTTCGTCTAAAATAAGGATATCGGGATTACCAAAGAGGGCCTGTGCCAAAAGCACGCGGACCTTTTGAGAACCCTCCAACTGCTTCATCTGTTGCTGGTGCATATTTTCAGGAATACCTAGATCATTTAATAACTTGGCGGCTTCAGATTCGGCGTTCCAACCGTCCATCTCTGCAAATTTCGCTTCTAATTCGGAGGCGCGCAAACCGTCTTCATCGGTAAAATCCGCTTTAGCGTAAAGCCTGTCTTTCTCCCGCATGATTTGGTAAAGTTCTTTATGGCCCATGACGACCGTCATGAGAACAGTGTATTCATCATAAGCGAACTGGTCCTGTTTAAGGACTGAGATGCGCTTGCCTCCCGCCACGGAAATAGTGCCTGTTGTGCTGTCCAGATCTCCTGACAAAAGTTTCAGAAACGTGGATTTGCCGGAACCGTTGGCGCCAATGATGCCATAGCAATTGCCGGAGTTAAAAGTGACACTGACCCCGTCAAACAATACCCTCTTACCAAATTGTAAAGACACATTACTGACAGATATCATGAAGCACCTGAAATTTCAACATTATGAGATCCCGCGAAGCAGGATAAGAGGCGAAATTATAACATAAGCCTAAGCAAACGCAAATGAGAATTCAATCGGCCGAATACAATGCAATTTTCTTGGGAGAATAACGGGGGATTATTTATCTGTTAGCATTTCCCTGACCTTTTGGATAAGCTCTTCGGAATTGAACGGCTTGATCATAAAGTTATGGAATCCCTCTATGGCAAGAAGCTCTTTCATGTGGGCCTTGGCCGTAAAAACAAGAATAGGGATATGTTTGCATTGAGGGTCCGTGCGTATCTCTTTGGCGAAGGAATAACCGTCAAGAATAGGCATTGAAACATCCAGGATAATCAAATCAGGCTTGTGCACCATTGTCCTGGCATACCCTTCCAGGCCATTGGCAGCCGTAATGACCTCATATCCGTTTGCCTGCAATCGATTTTTCAACAACTCGGACATCTCTGGTTCATCATCAATAATAATGATTTTTTTCCGCATAGCATCATCTCCAAAGTTTGTTTTGAACAATATATTTATAACATTTTACTATGACATAAGGTTGGGAATTTTTATTTTTTTATGCTTGCATGAACAAACTACTGACTATAGTATATACCTGTTTTAAAACCATTAAATGCGTTATATTCTTCTCAATGAATATTGTCATTCTTAATCCTTCTTTTGGGGACAGCTTTGTAAGGGTCGCCCGTTGGGCGGCCAAATCACGCGGTCGTGTGCAGCGCCACCCGGAATACCTTTTGACCGCCGCACAAGTGCTTATCAATAACGGTCATAATGTGCATTTCGTCGAAGCGGCGGCCCGCAATTTTACTGTTGAAGAATCGATAGACACAAGCGTTGGCCTTAAGCCCGAACTTTTGGTCATGCACGTAACCACCCCTTCCATTTACTCGGACATCGAACAAGCTAAAACCATCAAAGAAAGAACCAAATGCAAAGTCATCTTTGTAGGCCAGCATGCGACTGCAGAAGTGGACAACACTTTTGAAATCGGAAAAGGAGTGGTGGATTACATTATGCCGCGGGAATACGATTATACATTGCGCGATTTGGCCAATGGCATTGCCGATGATAAAAATCTGGGGCTTTGCTGGTCCAAAGACGGCCATGTCAAAAAAAACCTGCCCCGGCCCGATATTGATGTCAATGAACTTCCCTTCCCGGCTTGGCAGTTGATCCAGCCGGAATGGTATCCCGATGGTGGAAAAAAATTTCCGTTTTTAACTCTCATGACGGGCCGCGGCTGCAACAATGCCTGCACCTTCTGCCGTGATCCGCAATTAATGTACGGTTATAAACTGCGTAACCGCCGTGCGGATTTGGTGGTCGCAGAAATGGAATATGATTTAAAGCTCCATCCCCAAATTCGTGAAATCATGTTTGAAACGGACACTTTTGCCGCGGAACGCCAGCATGTCATAGATGTCTGTAACCTCATTATTGAAAAAGGCATCAACAAATATATCACATGGTCCTGTAATATGCGCGTGAATACCGATTTAGATCTCTTGCCTCTCATGCGCAAGGCTGGCTGCCGCATGCTGATGACAGGTTTCGAATTTGGCACGGATGAAAACTTACGCGTTATCCGTAAAGGCGGCGTGTCCGTGGCCATGGCCCGGAAATACTCGGACGAAGCCCACAAACTTGGCTTTACCGTTCACGGTTGCTTCATGATCGGGGCCCCCGGCGAAACAAAAGAAAGCGCCCGTAAAACTATTGAGCTTGCTAAATCCATGCCTTTGGATACCATTCAAATCACCGGCGTGGCCTCTTACCCAGGCACATCTTTGTATAAATGGGCCAAAGAAAAAAACTATATTC
>JAJXTI010000125.1 GCA_021783915.1 bacterium | reverse complement strand
GTATCCCGCTAAGTATCTTTCTGACGTCACCTTTTTCAATGTGTTCCGAGTCCACCTTGACGATATTAACTCGAGCATCATTCGCTATCCCTCCGTGCACCAATGCTTCATAAACAGATTTATACGCGTCCTGCAGGGCAATATATTTTCCGACAACAGCAATTTTTACTTCATGGGACGGGGTCCGTAAACGCTTGACCACTCCCTGTTCCCAGGCTTTGATGCCTTTGTCGGAAAGTTTTATATTTAATTTCTGAAGCACCAGCTCATCCAGGCCTTCTTTTTTAAGATTGGAAGGCACTTCATAAATATACTTCACATCTGCCGCCTCCACCACCGCGTCTACATCAACGTTACAAAACAGGGCTATTTTCTCACGCTGTTCTTGGGTAATCGGTTTTTCTGTACGGCACAAAAGAATGTTGGGGACAATGCCGATTTCCCTAAGGCGCCCTACGCTATGTTGGGTGGGTTTGGTTTTCTGCTCCCCGGCGGATTTAATAAAAGGGAGTAACGTGACATGGATATTGATGGCATAACTCTCCCCTAATTCCCAACGTAACTGACGTATGGCCTCCAAAAAAGGAAGGCTCTCAATGTCTCCAACGGTACCACCGATTTCAACGATGGTCACATCCACATCATTGGCTTTGGAGACTTTCTTAATGCGCTCTTTGATCTCATCGGTAATGTGAGGAATGATTTGGATTGTCTTGCCTAAATAGTCCCCTCTGCGTTCCTTGGTAATAACCGAATAATACACTTTGCCCGCCGTGATACTGCTGTCTTTGGACAGACACGCGTTCGAAAAACGTTCGTAATGCCCAAGGTCCAAGTCCGTTTCCGCCCCGTCGTCGGTCACATAAACTTCCCCGTGCTGGTAGGGATTCATCGTCCCGGGGTCGACATTAAGATAAGGGTCACATTTAATGATGGCAATTTTAAGACCCCTGGCCTCAAGCAGCTTGGCCAAAGAGGCGGCTGCAATGCCTTTGCCTAAACTGGAAACCACCCCTCCCGTCACAAAAATATATTTGCTCATAAATTTACCCTACTACTCTAATTTTAACTTGTCCGTGTTTTTGGGAATCTCCACTGGATATTTACCGGTAAAACACGCGGTACAGAAACCCTTGTCCCTCATGACCGATAGCATCCCCTCCAGGCTCAAATAGGCCAAAGAATCCACTTTAATAAAATCTGCGATCTCCTGGACCGTTTTATTAAAAGCTATCAATTCTTTCGTCGAAGGAAAATCGATCCCATAAAAACATGGGGACATGATCGGTGGGCAAGAAATGCGCATGTGGATCTCTTTGGCCCCCGCGTCCCTAAGTTCTTCAATACGGTTTCTCGAAGTCGTTCCTCTCACAATAGAATCTTCGACAACAATGACTTTTTTACCCTTAATCAAATCACGAATAGGATTAAGTTTAACACGTACTCTAAATTCACGCAAAAATTGGCTCGGTTGTATAAAAGTACGGCCTATATAATGGTTGCGGATCATTCCCACTTCGAAAGGAAGGTCCAACTCCTGGGCATAGCCTATGGCCGCGTAAATACCCGAATCTGGGATCCCCATGACAAAATCCGCCTTGGCCGGATGCTCTTTGGCTAATTGCGCCCCTAAGCGTTTTCTGACCTGATAAACATTGTCGCTAAAAATATAGCTGTCCGGTCGCGCAAAATAAACATTCTCAAATATGCAATGGGCCTTTTTGGATTTCCTGGCTTCAGGCAAGTACACGGACTCTAATTTATTACCCTTGATAATGACAATCTCCCCAGGCTCAATTTCCCGTACGAATTCCGCTTTCATCAAATCCAACGCACAACTTTCGGAGACCAGAACATAGCCGTCCCCGAGCTTACCTAAACACAAGGGCCTAAATCCCTGTGGGTCGCGGGCGCCTATCAGACAATTTTCCACTAGAAGCACAATGGAGTAGGCCCCTTTGACTTGACTTAAAACGTTGACCAGACACTGTTTCAAGTCTCCGTTGGGGCTCTTCGCTAACAGGTGTACAAAAATCTCGGAATCCATCGAAGTCTGAAAAATAGAGCCCTCTTCCTCAAGCCTGAAGTAAAGCTCCTCGGTATTGGTCAAATTACCATTATGGGCAACCGCAATGGGTTTTTTACGGTGCGTGACTAAAATCGGCTGGATATTTTTAATATGAGAACTGCCGGTCGTTGAATAGCGTGTATGGGCAATGGCCATATGCCCTTTAAGACTGCTGATACTGTTTTCATCAAAATTATCGACTGCGAGCCCCACTTTCTTTAAAACATGGGCCTCTTTACCGTCGTAAGAAACAATACCGGAGGCTTCCTCTCCTCTATGTTGAAGCGCATATAGCCCTAAAAAGGCCATTTGACTGGCTTGCTTGTGATGACTGATACCGACGATACCGCACATAATTAAATGCTCACATTCGATTGATACAAGTTTTGTAACGATTCCACCGTAAATTCTTCCCTGAGGGTCGCTTCAATACCATAAACAGCGGCCCACGCCCCTTGCAAGGTCGTTATGCAAGGGATATTGTGTAAGATGGCTGCCGCACGGATAGAACGCATGTCCGACTGACTTTTTTTGCCAGAAGGGGTATTGATAATTAAATTTATCTCACTTTTCTTCAGTAGCGTCAAGGCATTATTCTGTCCTTCGTGATGTTTATCTACGATGGACACCTCGATCCCGCTTTCACGTAATACTTTCGCTGTTCCTTTGGTGGCCAAAATCTTAAACTTTAAGTCTGCTAATTTTTGAGCGATGAAAGCTATATGGCGTTTATCAAGATCGTTGACGCTTATAAAAACCGTCCCGTGCTGGGGCAGGGACTGGTTGGCCGCCATCTGGGACTTGGCAAAAGCAGCGCCAAAAGTATTGGCTATCCCCATCACTTCCCCGGTTGATTTCATCTCAGGCCCTAAGATGATGTCCACTCCAGAGAAGCGGCTAAAAGGCAAGACCGACTCTTTTACACAAAAATATTTTAATTCATCGTAATTAGGCAATTGAAAATCTTTTAAAGTCTTACCTGCCATGATTTGTGCCGCTATCTTGGGCAAAGAGACCCCTATGGCTTTCGAGACAAACGGGGCTGTACGTGAGGCGCGCGGGTTGACTTCCAGGACATAAACCTTGTGGCCTTTGACGGCAAACTGGATATTAAGCAGCCCGACCACTTTGAGGGTTTTAGCTAAATGGACCGTGTGGTCTTTGATTTCTTTAATAATATCTTCCCTCAACGTGTAGGGAGGTAATACGCAAGCCGAGTCCCCCGAATGGATCCCCGCATTTTCAATATGCTCCATGATTCCGCCTATAAAAACTTCCTTGCCGTCACAGATAGCATCTACATCAATTTCCTGTGCGTCCTCCAAGAATTTATCGATGAGGACCGGGTGCCCCCGGGAGACGCTATGAACCTCTTCCAAAAATGATTTAAGGGACTCTTCGTCATACACAATCCGCATGGCCCGACCGCCTAAAACATAAGAAGGCCTCACCAGTACAGGGTAACCGATATGCGACGCTTGGGTCAGGGTATCTTCCTTGGTTGTCGTTGAAGCATTGGCGGGCTGGGCAATTTTTAAATCATTAATCAGTTTGGCAAAATACTCACGGTTTTCCGCCAAGTCAATGGAGTCCACTGATGTCCCGATAATGGGCACCCCTGCTTGGTACAGGCGTCTGGCCAAATTTAAAGGGGTTTGGCCCCCAAACTGCACAATGACCCCATCGGGTTTTTCCACATCATAAATATTCATGACGTCTTCAAAAGTTAACGGTTCAAAATACAAACGGTCTGATGTGTCATAATCCGTAGAAACTGTTTCAGGGATGGAATTGACCATGATCGTATCAAAATCCATATCTTTAAG
>JAJXTI010000033.1 GCA_021783915.1 bacterium | reverse complement strand
ATGCTTATACAACCACCCGTGTGTTTGCCGTAGGGCTTTTAACTAATAATTCACTCACGGGTTTCTATTCGATCGCTGAGAAAATCGCCAATGCGGTGCAGACGTTTCCTTTGTACTCCTTCTCCCAAGCTATTTTCCCGCGGCTCAGTAAAATATTCCAAAAAAACAAACTTAAGGCCTTCGAACTTATGCAACAGATTCAACACATTACTGTCCTGATCTCTTTAATTTGCCTGCCAACTATTTTTATTTTTGCCCCTTTTATCGTTAAAATTGTCTGTGGTGGTGATTATCCGCATACGACCCTTGCCTTGAGGTTTTTACTCATCTCTGTGCTTTTTATAGGCTCCAACGCTTTCCGTGTGCAGTTTCTTTTAGTTTGTGGACTGACCAAAACCTACTCCAGAATTCATATCACCATGGCCATGATAGGATTACCCTTGATTATTGGTTTAATATACTGTCTTTCTTATGTAGGGGCAGCCCTTTCAACAGTCCTAATTGAAGGCGGAATTTTTACCATGACCTATTTTACGATCAAAAACCTCAAACTTTCTCCTGTTTAAAACACTTGCCATTGGAGATGTTTCTATGTAAAAATAGTATGGTTCATAGAAATTATAAAAGGATGACAATATGAAAAAAATTGTAGGATATGTTCTAATCATATTATTTATTTCAACGGCATCAATATATGCACAAGAGCCACGGGTAAGCCTGAATGAAATAGTGGCAAAAATGAAAACAGACCTTAATTTGACCGATGATCAAGTTGAAGCCGTAAAGCCGATCGTTAAAGAGAGCCTGATTAAACGTCAGGCCTTTTTGCAAAGCTTGGAGGGCCAGACAATTATAAACAAAATTATGGTCAAAGCCACCTTGCATAAATTAAGGAAAGAAGAAAATGAAGAACTAAGTAAAGTCCTTACAAAGGAGCAAATGCAAAAGCGTATTGAAAAACAAAATGTAAAAGACAGCCTTAACCAAGACCAAACGTTTACTGACCGCGACCAAGAGGAAGGTATAACACTGAACCCACACGGCGGATCATTTCAGTTTTAAAAATGATTAAAAATATTCTTTTAGCAGAAGATGACCGCGTCACCGCCCTTTTGGTAAAAACCCAATTGGAGGCAAAAGGCTATTGGGTCCACACGGCCATCGATGGCATTGAGGCCCTTAAAGTTTTATCCTCTAAATCCATCGACCTTATTATCACAGATGTGGTCATGCCCAGGATGGATGGTGTTGATCTCTATGAATCCGTCAAAAAGAACCCCGAAACATCAGAAATCCCAATCATTATTGTGACCGATAAGGCCGTCTTTAAGGAATCCTTTGCGAGCCTGGGAGTCTCTAATTTTGTAGAAAAGACGACCGACATCCGCGTCTTATTGGAAAAAATTGCCCTTATCCAAAAATACGCCGAGGAAATAAAGCAATACCCCAAGATCCTTGTGAGTGGCAGCCACAGGAGTGTCGTGGAACAAATGACCAATGCTTTAAAAGGGCTGAAATATCTACCCATAGCCGCCCATACCTCCAATGAAATTCTATCCAAAGCATTGGCCATGACACCTCATGCTATTGTCATGGATGTGCTGTTTCAAGATGCCGTGTCCACCCAAGAATTGATTCGCGCCTTGCGTTGTTTTAATGTTTTTAAAAATACAAAAATCATCACCTACGCTTTCTTCCCAGAAAATCTCGGCATGGATGTCGATGCTGTCAAATCGGTGGAGGAAGCTATGGACTTATGTACTCAGGCAGGTTCAGACCAATATATCGGTCGCTTCAATCAAGGGTTCTTTCTGGAAAAACTTGTCTCCTTGGGAATTTAATATATGGGCATAAAAAACCCGCTTCTTTCCTTGAGAAACGGGTTTTTAAATAAATAGTTTCTAAACAGTTTCTGTTCTATCAAGCCCCATGATACATCATAATGAGCTGTTGCCGGGTTGCCTGAAGCCGTTGAACAAATATATCCGCCAATCTCCTAAAAAGCTCATAGCCTAATTCATAATCTTTTTTACTTTTTTCTCTTAGCATGGCCCCATCCATAATCAACATTTCCGCCGGTTCCAGAACCCGGGCGCTGAATTTCCATTGATGGGGAGGAATCATCCAAGACCAACCCAAAATATCTCCTTCTTTGGCAGTTTGTATCGAAAATGGTTTCCCTTCAGGCGAGAGCATTTCAACAGATATCTTCCCTTTTAAAATCAAAAAGAATTTGGATGCCGGTTCATTTTCTTTAAAAATATATTCATTGGCTTTAAAAACCTCCTTAGTCACGTGATTGGAGAGAAGATCAAGGTGAGTCGATTTCATTCCTTTAAAAAAAACATACTTGTTTAAATCAATACCGTTCATATTTTCCTCCTTTAGAGAACCCGCACACGACGATAATTTAATAATAATAATAATTAGAACAAAAAAAAGTTGTAGATATACGGAAAAAATAAGTAAAACTACTTAGGAGAATTGATTTTCTTCTTTAAAATTGAGTTTGACCTAAATTAGGGACATCCATAAGATCTTTTTCGTATAGAGACAGATTGCCCCTCAAATCTTTCTCTGAACAGCTAAAGGAGCCAAAAAATATTTAATAAGCTTGTCTGACTCCTCTTTCAACGTAACATCTTCAACACCGTCACCGGTATCAATTCATAATTTCTTATCCTTCCCCTTTACTTCATAGGAAGGAATTTTAAGATGGAATTTCTTCTGCAGCTCTTTAATCTGGTTGACTAAAACCTGGTTATTCTTATTGTATTCTAAAAGACCTATCAAATAATACACCTTCCGGATGGCCCATTCCTGGGCAATACGTTTATCCCCTCTAATTGACTGGGATATGTCATCACTGATAAGGTACTGTTTCAGTCCGTCACGGGCATCCCCAAAGAGTTGAAAATAAAATAATCGCTCTTTAGTGTAACGACCGTACAACACAAACTGGGATCCTTTAAAAAGGTCCGGTAGCAATTTGGGATAAATCTCTTTTTCATCAAGGCCGCTGACATAATAACGCAAATTCAAAAGTACCGGGTCTTTGATATGGTTATACATATTGACAATGCCACTTTCTATATCGTTAGGTTCAAACTCGGCCCATCCGCGATTGGTGAATGATAAAAAATTCATGAGATACCTGTCCAAAAATATCCCTGTGCCAAAAGCAAAAATCGGTATGCGGCCTTTATTGATGTCTGCCGTCTGATTGATGATCTGCTGGGGATCGATTATCCCCACCGTCGGCTGCCCATCGCTAAGCAAAAAGATATACGTTGGTCTCATGGAAGATTTCAAATCAATGCTGTTTAAGACCGCTTCATACACATCTGTTGTAGATCCCGCCCTTACGTCATCTAAAAACATTGTCGCTTTTCTAATGTTTTCAGGATTATTGGCCGCCAAAGATCCCTGGCTCATTTTTACCGGTGTATTCTTAAAAACTATCAAATTAAATTTATCTTGGGGAGACAGCTGTCCCAGGCAGTCTTCCACCCCTTCTTTGATTTGCTTGAGCGTCACGGCCCCTATGCTGTTGGAAGAATCCACCAAGAAAATAATCTTTTTAGGTATGGCGGACAAGGTCCCGGGTATTTCTCCAACACGTATAGTGAGTTTAAAATATTGGCTGTGGTCTGAAGGGTCCTCATAAGTGCGCAACTCATATCCCAGAAAATTTCTGATGTCCTGCGCATTTGCTGCGTGTTCAAAAGCGAGATGTGGGCTGTAATTTTGGGGGCCTTGCAACATTGTTGGCCCCAAAGAATGCCCTTGTAATTGCTGTTCATTGATGACAGACACCTTGTGGCCCTGGAAGAATGGCGTGCCTGGTCCCTTCGCGCCATACCCGGAGGAAAGCATCAAATCTTTTGCAACATCTCTGGTGGACACAACAGCGGCTTGACTACTGCGCCCGGCCAAAAGACTTTGTGGGACCTTTTCATCCGGAGCCGCCTCTTTGATAATCGCAAGGGATTTTCCATTGGCAACAACCGCTTTTATTTGTGGGGAGGAAATAACCGTTGATACCCGTCCCCCAAAAACGTCACTGGGGTTTTCTATGCTGGTAGGCGCTGATATTGCTATTTCCGGTGGTTTATAGGTCAAATTATTCCGGGAAATTTGTCTGTCCTGATTGGCCGCGGATAAAGAAAGCAACTTGGAATCAATCCTCACCCGGACTAAAGGCGGCGTATCCCCGGACGCCCGGGGTATAAAAGTATAAATAACGGTATTCAAAGCCACGATTAAAAAGGCCAGGTGCAGTGCGAGGGAAACATTAATTGAAAATATCTTTTTATTCACTTGTGTTTCTCAATGATTTCTTTGGCCTTACCGGCCTGAGAGCTTTGGGGGTAATCATCCAAAATTTGCTGGTAGGCCCCTCTGGCACCCTGGTTATCATTTAATCTTTGTAAAAGTCCACCCGCCTGCCATAAAGCTTGGGGCGCATACTGCGGGTCTTTATACAAAATGGCCACCATCATGTACAATTTAGCAGCTTGTTTGAAATCCTGCCTAGATTCGGCCAAGCGGGCCAGTTCAAAACGGGCACGCATGGTCACAGTATTGTCCTCCAAGTTTTGTGCAATGGCCTGCTCGAACGCCTTCTGGGCCCCAGATTTGTCCCCCTTAGACGCCAGACACATCCCCTTACCTAAATACGCCAGGCCTTTATAGGGATTATTCTCTTTAACGGCAATGACCTCATCATAACGATCCAATGATTGAGGGCAATTGTTTTGTAACCGATAGGCCTCAGCGGATAGGAATTTAATCCCCAAGTCCTCCGAGGCTTGAACAGGGTGTTTTTGAGCCGTCAAGAGGACATTCAACATCCTCTGGGGGGCATTCTTCGTCTGCCAGTATTGGGCAAGCCATAAATAGTCTTTTATAGGAAGATCGTTGGAAGGAAAATTAAGGACAATCCAGTCCAAGGCTTGCGCGGCTTTCTCTTCGTCTTTTTTTTGCAGATAAATAATGGCACTATTTTTAAGGGCAAAAAACTTTAATTCGTGGTTTATATTCTTTTGTGTTATTTGTTCGTAGGTTGAAATGGCTTCATCGTCTTTGCCTGACAACTGGAGATTATAGGCCTTTTGAAAAACGGCTTCTGGCCAATGGGGGTCATCAGGTTTGTCCAATAAAATTTTTAAGACATCAATGGCCTGGTCATACTTCTGATTCTTGGAATAAATTCCCGCCAAAGCAAGAATTAACTCGGGTATCCGTTGGCCTTGTGGGTATTGCTTACGGTAGGATTCAGCCACTTCTATGGCTTTTTCGTCCTTATTGGCCTTTTGATAGGTCAAGAATACATTATAAAGAGCTTCCTGGCGGGACGGCCCCTCTTGACTTTTATGAAAACATTCCATAAATAAAGAGGCCGCTTCATCAAATTTGCCCTGCACATAACGTAAATGGGCCATATCGCAATAAACGGCCGGCTCATCAGGGGAGCCTTGGCTTATGCTGGAGTAAATGGCCCAGGCTTTATCATAATTTCTGAGCTCCACCTGGCTTTGGGCCTCCAGAAGCATCATTGATACCTTAGTATCTTTATCCAGGCTCTTTTGCGACTTAATAAAAGCAACAGCATCGGTAAATTTACCGCTATTAACCAGAATTTCCGCTTTTTTAAAAGAAGCTTGCGCCTTTGCTTTCTCAGCCAGGCTGGGTACAGCAATCAATTTGTCGAGTATAGCCATAGCCTCATTCTGCTTGCCTTGCTTAAGGAAGGCTTCAACAGCCAATAAATGTACCCGTGCAAACGCGGGATCCTGAAAATTGTCCTTGAATTGTTGGTCATAATAAATAATCAATTTGTCCTGCTGTTGGCTCTCTAAAAGGACAGAAAACCAACTGACTGTGGCATCTTTGGCCACCGGCAAAGAAGGATAGTCTCTAATGACCATATTAAATAATTTTGCAGCACCGTTATAATCTTGCTCTAAAAAATGGGCCTGCGCTTCCTTCATAATAATTTCTGCGCTCATCTCTTTACTATCTGATAGTTCAAGGGCCTTTGTGTATTTATCAATCGCATTGGTATAATCGGCCTGCATGGTCAATGCGTCCCCCCAGCGTAAATAAGCCTGAAGAGTATAACCACCATTTACTTGGGCCTGCGTTGCTTTTTCAAAATTGATGGCCGCTTGTTGAGAATTCTTCTGGTCCATATAGACCAGACCCAAATAAAAATAAAATGTCTGTACAAATGGGGCCTGTACAGTGGCCGCATTAATCCCCGTCAGCTTGGCCAAAGCATCATCTTTTTCTCCAATTAGATAAAGGCATTGCCCCCATCGCAACAGATCAAGCCATTTGTCCTTCCCCTGGGGAAATTGTTGGGCATATTGTTGATAAAAGCCAATGGCCTTATTGTAATCTTGAAGAAAAAAGTAACTGTCTCCCCCTCCTAAATAAGCATTGGGGAGAAAAGCGCTTTGAGGATACTGCTGGATAAATTCTTCATACTCAGACGCAGCCAGCTTATATTGCGCCTTATTCAAAAGGTCCTGGGCAAAACCTATTTTTTCACTGTCTCTAGTCAACAATTGTTGGGCCAATACAGATTCAACGGCCATGCTGGTACAAAGCATAGCCCCTATTCCTATCCTTATTAAAAAAAATGTAATCTTCATTCTTAATTTTCTGAAGTAGCAAAGGAGACGTCCCGAATATCATTACGGGCGCAGATATCCAATACCTGTATAACATACTTATGAAAAGTCTTTTGATCTGCACGGATGATAACGGATTGTTGTGATAATGAAGACAGCTTCTGTAATATATCTTCCAATGCTGCCGGGCTTAATGTCCTGCCGTTAACGATAAATTTTCCTGCGGCAGTGATGTTAATAATAATTTGAGTACTTGAAACCTGCTCCTCCTTGGCTTGGGAGGCATGCGGGATTCGAATGTCCATCTGTGCCTCGACATGGTAATACACACTTAAAACCATGAAAAAAATAAGCGTGAAAAACATAACGTCAATAAGAGGGACCATTTGGATTTGAGGGCGGTCGTAAATATTTTTGGGGTCAAACCTGGACATAAAATACCTCGAGAGTTGGAGTTAAACTTCGTTTTTTTTGGGTTGAAGGGGCTCTTCGATTAATTTCATGATATCACTGGCATACGCTTCGACGGTATCGGAAATGGCCTGTACCTTCCCACGAAAATAAGAATAAAAAGACAAGCAAGGGATCGCTATCACAAGACCGGCCGCCGTACAGACCAACGCTTTGGAAATACCCCCCACCAGCATGATCGGTTTAAGGTTAAAACCGGCATACGAGATAACATTAAAAGCCTGGATCATCCCTAAGACTGTACCCAGCAACCCCAAAAGAGGCGCGATGGTCGCTATGTCCCCTAAATAAGCAATGTTCTGCCAAAGCTTGCCTATCTCTTTGCGGGCGGTATTCTCCATGGATTCACGCGTAACAACCTTGCCCTTCGTACGCCTGTCCATGCCAACCAAAGTAATGGAAGATATGATATTAGGTTTCTCTTCACACATCTGCCTGGCTCCTTGCAGATCATATGCATCGAGTTTACGGATAAGGTTCTCGGTAAACTCTGTTGGAACAAGTTGGTCACTCTTGAGCATCATAAAGTCGTAAATAATAATGGCTGCGGCGATTAATGATAAGACCCCCAGCACCAGCATCGCCCATCCTCCTGCCTGGATGAATTGCCAAAGTGTTATATCCTCAGGTGTGCCATGAACGGCCCCTTGGGCAAAGGCAGTGTGTGGCATAAGTCCTGCCCATAAAATAAGCATCGCAGATATTCTTAAAAAGAATTTAAACTTCATGGCATCTCCTTTTGTTAATCCGTTCTAAACAAAACCCCTTTAATTCTAACTTGAAAAGTTAATATGACAAGTTTCTTATTTGATCAAAACATTCTTGCACATACTGCTAAGTATGTGTTATAAAAATAAAAAATCCACTCTTTCACTAAATGTCCCCTACCTCTCCCATAAGTACACGGCACGGCAAGCCCCTCAAATCAATTTTGATCGTTGCTTTGATGATAGGACTCGTTTATTTCCCTGCATTGTTTAATAACTTCGTTAACTGGGACGACGATGTTCATCTGCTCCAAAACCCGTTCATCAGTCCGTTCGATAAAAACCTTTTGTACAGAATTTTTACAACTACCGTCAATCATATCTATATCCCTTTAACCACGCTGTCTTTCACCGTTGAACACCATTTCTTCGGCAACAATCCCTTTGTATATCATTTGGATAATGTCTTACTGCACATATCCGTTGCCGTACTCCTTGTCCCTGTGGCCCTTCAATTAGGCTTAACGCTCACAGAAGGGACTATAGCTGCCGTCATTTTTGGTTTACATCCCATGCATGTCGAATCTGTAGCATGGGTCACTGAACGCAAAGATGTCCTTTACGCATTTTTTTATCTTATAGGAGTGTTGCTTTATTTAAAATATATTTCGTTGGCCTCCCCAACGACAGTGCACGGGAATAAAACATCAAACCTCAATTTAAAAAAATCCATTCTGTTCCTGATGGCCATCGTGTGCGGTATTTTGAGCGCTTTGGCCAAACCGATGGCCGTGACCTTCCCGATCATTCTGGGCCTTTGTGACATTTATCGCCGAAGGCCCCTAAATTGGTTTGTTCTCCTGGAGAAGGCGGCCATAGGCGTATGGTTTATCCCTATTGGATGGATCACACTTCAAGGCTACGCACATGCCCCGCAGGTAGCTATTGGCACATCGGTCCTTTTATTGGCCTGGTCATTGTCATTTTATTTCTATAAATTCCTGGCCATGAATTATTTTGTCCTTATTTATAAAACACCCCATCCCTTCTCCTTCGCTAACCCGGTATTCTTGTCCTCTCTATTGGTTGTTTCGATCGTTTTTCTTTTGTGCGTACTCAATAGAAAGAACCGGCTGTTTCTCTTTGCCATTGCCTATTACTTGGGCTCCATATTTTTGGTGCTGCGCTGGGATTACCTGAAGGATCTGAACATGGTGGCTGACCGTTTTATGTATCTGCCAAGCGTCGGGATATGTTTATGGTTAGGGGCGGTCTTTACAAAATTGATCGCAGGGCGAAACCAGTCTTACAAAAAAGGCCCTGTCATTGTCCTTGGGGTGCTATTGATATTGCTGATTTTCAAAACACACCAGCAAATCCTTGTATGGAAAAATTCTGTAAATTTATGGGAACACCAGCTTTCTTTTCAGCCACAGGCGGCCACAGCTTTAAGTTACAACAAACTAGCACAGGCCTATACAGCTGAAATCAATTTATTAGAAAAATTACAAGACAAGGGCGAAGGACGATTAACGGTCTTAGAAAAACGGCTGTTCCACAAAATCATCCGGTTATATCAAGCATCGTTGGCGATAAAACCGGATTACACCGACTCGCTATTTCGGTTAGCACAAATTTATGAGGCGACGGGAGAAACAGACAGGAGCCGGCAGCTTCTATTGAAAGTAATAAAATATGACCCAAGGCATTTTGATGCTTATTTTGAACTGGGACAAATTTATCTAAGCCAGGGGCAAAGGGACCTTGCTTTTGAGCAATTCAGAAAAGCGGTTGCCGTCAACCCGGGCAATCATGACCTGCTGCGACGGGTGAACGACCTGGGCTACTATCCCGCCATCGAGAAGGGCAGGTGACCGGGCAAAAGACCCTTGGGTACTCATAAACTTTGCAACCCCGGAAGTTTGCCCTTATTGGCCCTGCACTGCACTGCGATACGGTCGGCGGAAAAACCCCGCCTCCCCACCAGAAGCCCGCCAAGAATCAAAACAATCCCTATCCAAGGTTCACCAACGGCATAAAGCAATGCCAAGGCGCCACCCAGGATTAGTAAAAGGGCCGCCGGGAGAAAAATGCGTAAAGGTTTAAAATACATGACAACACGGCATATGTTCATAAGCACATAGGCCGTGTCTTTGATGGGATGGAACTTGGACAGCCCGCCTATCCTCTTATAGTATTGCGTCGGGATATATTTCACCGGATGTCCATTGCACAAAAAAATGATAGTCATCAATGTCGC
Source organism: bacterium (assembly GCA_021783915.1). Classification (GTDB taxonomy): domain Bacteria; phylum Omnitrophota; class Gorgyraeia; order Zapsychrales; family Fredricksoniimonadaceae; genus JACQCF01. The sequence goes on along the minus strand of JAJXTI010000033.1, from coordinate 7,239 downwards.
ATAAGAAAATTTGTCGGGGATGGCCCAAAGGTAAGGCACTACCCTGTCCTTTTTAAATGCCTTCAAGCCCGTTTGGAGGTCCGGTATTTCTTGATTGACCAACAGGCTCGCAAACATGCGGACCAGCCACTTGGCGGGCATGCGCAACAACAGCAGGTCGCCTTGCTCGATTGTCCTTACCCCGTTGACTTGGTCAAATTCCGGAAAATATTCCAGCATCTTAGGGATATCTGAAGCCGTATAAGTGCCATCGGCATCCAGCATGGCTATGATGGTGCCTTGAGCGGACAAAATTCCTGTTTTGCAAGCTGCCCCGGCACCGCGCCTGGAGGCATGGCGTATCACCCGGCAGGACAGCTCTTGGGCTATCGCGGCTCCTTGGTCTGTACTGCAATCATCGACAAGTAAAATTTCATAAGAATATTTTGTCCCCTGGAAAGCGGCGCGAATGTCTCTTATGACTTTGGGCAGGGCCTGTTCTTCGTTATAACAAAACAACAACACCGTTACATACGGTTTTTCATCGGACATACCATCTCTCGTAATGGTTAATCATAAATAAACCCATTCAAAGCTTTTCTTAGTGCGTATTGTACTCTAACTATGCCCACACTCAAAAAAATTACACGTAATTTTGACCGGCCATTAAAAATGGAACCGGGAAGATTGTTGAAGGCAAAGAAAAAGACCGCTCCTCTCCTCGAGAAACGGGTTCTTCATAAGTTGCGGGGACAGGATTTTAACCTATGACCTCCAGGTTATGAGCGTCATCGACGACGTTTCTGATGTTTGCTATTATTCGTTATCTGTTAGGGGTGTTTTGAGTTACGAAATTCTGACTTGTCTGCTAATTCGCCCTATTTTACACTGTTTTGGCTTGTTTTGTTAGCACAGTGTTAGTATGGAAGCCTTCCCCACCATTGATGAATAATTTTCTGACCATCTTGACTGACCACCTTCGTTTTAACCCCAATTTAAATCATAACTGACACTTCGCCCCTTACCTTCAGGATTCTGCCGCAGCACTTTTTTATCAACAAGGTCGGATATTTCTCTAAAAGCAGTGGCACGGCTTGTCTTTGTTAATGAACCATATTTCTTTGTCGTTAAGCCCCCCTTAAATTCCCCAGCTCCGATGTCTAAGAGCCTATTAACGGCTTTTCGCTGACGTTCATTCATTGTCGTTTGACCGTATTTTTTCCAAAAATCAGCTTTCGCTAAAACATTACCTATAATTGTTTCTGACTTTTGCATTGCGCGAACGGAACAACCTAAAAACCATTCCAACCATGCTGTAATGTCGACCGTTCCTTTAGAACATTTCTCCAATACATCATAATAATCACTGCGTTCTTCCATGATTTGAGAAGAAAGGCTATAAAATCTCATCTGTAACTTTTCATCCTGCGCCAGGGCCATGTCCGTAAGTACGCGGGCAATTCGGCCATTACCATCATCAAAAGGGTGAATAGTGACAAACCAAAAATGTGAGATGGCCGCTCTCAAGAAACCTTCCATTACGCCATTGCTTTTTGACCACCAATCTAAAAATTCGTTCATTTCTTGATCAATTTTTTCTACTGGGGGTGCCTGATAGTGAACTTTTTCTTTACCAACGGGCCCGGAGACAACCTGCATTGCTTGTTTGCGCCATTTCCCAACTCGTATTTTGCTTAAACCAGAATGCCCCGTTGGAAACAAAGCTGCATGCCATGAATGCATTCTTTTTGCCGTTAGTGGTTTATCATAATTTCTGGTCGCATCCAGCAATATTTCTACCAGTCCATCAACATGCCTATCAACCTTAGGCAATCCCGCTTGAGACAACCCCAAATGACGCGCAACCGATGACCTTACTGAATCTCTACTCAGTAGTTCACCTTCAATGGCTGACGTCTGCATAGCCTCTTCTGTTAATATTTCCGCTTGCGCCTGATCAGTTAAAGGAACTCCTAATTCTCCCACTCTAATTAATATCTTGCCCTGAGTTTGTCTCGTTTTTCCTAAAAAAGGCAAAAGCCTATCACTTGACCAAGAAAATCTAGTCCAATTTTTATTTTCCCAAATATACTTTGAACTATTCGTAGTCATAACAAAACTGTATCCCTTTTTACCTTGATCCGATTACAACCTTAATCGCTTCAATTTATGATACAATTATACCTTCTAATCGCTTCAAATGCAATATTTAAGATTTTTAAAATTTAAGGATTCTAAAACTCGAAAAACTCTACATGCAAATGGCTTTAATTATTGGGGGAACGTCACTTCAATTTTTTGCCACTATTTTGCCACTATTTTTTGATTTTTAGGCGTAAATTAATGGAGGGGTCGTCAAAATTGGTGAGAACCACTTAAAACTGTTTTAATGCAAATTAAAAAGCACCCAATCTTTCGACTGAGTGCTTTTTAATGGTTGCGGGGACAGGATTTGAACCTATGACCTCCAGGTTATGAGAGCCTTTCAAAGTTTTTCATGGTGTTTCTTGTTGTTTGCTATTGATTGATAACTTGTTGTGATTTCAACGGTTGGGTCAAAATTGATTTACATGGTGTTTCATGGTTTTTGGGCTTGTTTCTTGGAAATTGGTATCCCAGCGGTATCCAAAACCAAGAACTTTTGAATACTTCTTTTGATGCTACCATACAATCTTGGTGCGGCTTTCACAAGAGGACGCATCCTGTCAACTTCAAGATGAATCGCATAGCCATGAACAAAGAAATGCCGAAAACCTAAAAATTCTTTAAGTGCCCCGCAAGTCGTTTTGTTAATGATTTTATGCTTTAGGGCCATGTCCAATAATTCGCTATGCCATCTTTGACCTTGAGGGATACTGACACCTTTTGACTTTATGATCTGTTTGATGATATTCTCTACGCCATTATAAAAATTATGCAAAAACGTGGCTACCCCTGCCAATTCCAAGTCTTTAATGGATGACAACTTGGTAGCCGAGGGCAAATAACTTAATACTTCTTGGATATTTTCTAATTCAGCTTCAATGCAGTCTTTGAGTTTAGCCATAAATTGCCAGACCTTCTTGGCGGACAAGGCGGGTAAACTTTGAATCTTTGGAAAGGTCAATTAAATCAACGGATTTGGGGAGAGAAAAAAGCAAATCACCATAAAATTTAAAAAAATTCTTGGCTGGTAAGCCCTCCACTGCTAAATCGATGTCACGGCCTGTCTTCTTGTATAAACTTGAGCCAAAAAGCAAGACCCGTTTGACACGATAACGGCTGGCTAATCTCTTGATAATCGATTTTTCTTTTAAGCTAATCATAGTTAAAGTTTATCCTATAACTTAAATATTTTCTACCACTATTTTTTGTTCGTCACTTCCATCGGTTCCACAACTTTATTTGGTTCTCCATAAATCTTGCTATCCATCCTGACACCAACTTCTGAATAATTCTCCACAGTCATTACATGTCCATAGCGATCAATCGTTGTTTGGATTGAAGCATGTCCCATTTGACTTTGGATAAATTTAAAATTCTCATTCTGATGGATGAACAAAGTTGACCTGCCCCAATTAATTGTGGCAACAGTTGTGTAGTACTAACGGCTGGTTTAACCAGCTTGTTTGTATGGCCTCTGGCGCTGGGGGACGATACCCCAAGGCGCTATGCGGTCTGATAGTATTGTATTGAACCCTCCAGCGTTCAATTAAAACCCTGGCTTCATAAAGCGTATCAAAAACTTCCCGATCCAGCAACTCATTACGGAATTTGCCATTGAATGATTCAATATAGCCATTTTCCCATGGGCTACCTGGCTCAATAAATAAGGTGTCAACGCCCATGCGTTTAAGCCAATAACGCACCCTTATGGCAATAAACTCCGGCCCATTATCTGACCGTATATATTGTGGCGTACCACGTTCAACAAACAAACGGGATAAGACATCAACAACATTGGTCGAATTTAACTGCCGGTCAACCTCAATGGCCAGGCATTCCCGCGTAAACTCATCAATGATGTTAAGCATCCTGATAGGCCGCCCATTCTCTGTCCGGTCCATTACAAAATCATAGCTCCAGACATGATTCTTATACCGCGGCCTTAAACGGACACAGGAGCCATCATTAAGCCATAGGCGTTTGCGCTTAGGCTGTTTAGCTGGCACTTTTAACCCTTCCCGTCGCCATATGCGTTCTACACGCTTATGATTAACAGTCCAGCCCGCCAGCTTTAACAACCCCGTGATCATCCGGTAGCCATATCGCCCATATTCTTTGGCTAGCCCGATAATTTCTTTTACCAAAACCGGTTCATCACTCTTTATCTGGCATTCATAATTCTGCGTTGACCTCGGCTGTCCCAGTAATTTACATATCCGCCTTTGGGATGCCTGGGCAAATGCCGCCATCAGTGTTTCGATCGCCCGGCGTTTCTTGGCCGGGCTTAGAAGTTTCCCCGGGCCGCCTCCTTGAGGATCGCTATATCCAATGCCTGATCTGCTACCAGCTTCTTTAAGCGCCCGTTTTCTTTCTCAAGTCCCTTATATCTCTTTGCCTGGTCTATTTTCATCCCGCCATATTTCTTACGCCAGCGGTAATATGTCGCATCCGTAATCCCTGCCTGCTTGCAGGCTGTTAATATATCCATCCCTTTGCCTTTATTGCCTTCAACCTCCCGTAACTTCATGATGATTTCTTCTGGTTTTGGTCTTGCCATCTTCTTGCCCCTTTCTGTTGCCATTATACTACAGAACGCCTGGCACAGTTTTCGGGGGCTAGGTCAAAACGATATGCCATATTCAAACTTAAACTTCTTTTTGAAATTATCGACCAATTTTACATCGCCTTTCCGTAATTTCTTGAGATAGTTCTTAAAGATACGTTCTAAATCATCTAAAAGTATCACGGGATTAATCTGAATCTCAATTCCATTCTGCTCTGCGTAACGCCATTTACGTAAAATTATTGCGTTCTTTGAATTCTCTCTATTAATACGTCCAAACTCAAGTATTCTTGCTGAATGAACCACTCCACATCTAAATCCAGCATAAAGCCCTTCTGCTACATCAATAATCTTCTCTTCCTTTACCTCCCCATCTCTATGGACTAATGTCTTAATGGGCGGCTTGATCCCCCTGTTATAACGTTTGAGATATTCTCGAACGAACCTTTTAAAACATCTCGCAGAAGAAAAATTATCTCCATAAATATACTGACTAAACAAATCAATTAAAATACAACATGTTGCCACTAACATAAAGTTTGATTGCGTGCTTTTAGTTAATTTACGAGCAAATCTAAAATACCAATTTGTAATCCTATCTTCAAAGCAGTCAATTATCTTGTCAATAGATTGACCATCTAATTCGTATAATTTAACTCCGTCTGTAAAAATTCTATTTGGATTACCAATGCTTCGATTCATCTTTTATTATTTACCAGCTAATTTGCCAATTTCTGCCATAATTTGTTTAATTTGTGGCGAGGTAGATAAATGAAACTCTTCGTTGATAATTAAAAATATTCCCATAGCTAAATGACAACTCAAAACAGGTAAAGCCTCTTTTAAATTTTCCCTATACCTTGCCTTAACAGTAATTTCTTCTTTAGTAAAAGCTACCGTTGCCCCTAATCCTAAAGCGGAAGGGTGACTAAAATCACATAAAAACTTATAGGTAACAATAAACCAATCTTTTTCTGTCTTTTTGTTTAAGAGAATTTTCTCTAACATCTCTCCAAAAGTTTTCTGTGACCATTTAAGATCATTCTTGAATTGAAGATTAATTGAATACCTCTCCTCTGAACTCAACGGTACGTTTAAATCTTTTAACCTGTCAGCTTGTTTATTAGATTTTAAATTAGCAAATTCAAAGTATTGTTCTGCCAACTTAACCTTGTCTAAGTTAATATATTCTAAATCGACACCAACTTCCAAAAGGATTCTTATAAGTGAGAACCCCTCCTCATAAAATTCAGTGTCATAAAGAACATTTATAGCTTTTAAAGTCCTCACGCTCCCTTCAAGAAATAAAGCTAATACCTGTTCATACTTTCCATTGATGCTTCTCTCCTGCGTGCGTTGTTTGAGCACATCACCACATTTTATGGCTTCTTCAAAAATAAACATTCAAACCTCTTTTTAGGTTAATCAAAAGCAATTTTCAGCTATCAAATTGGTAATATTCTACTCTAAATAAAAACCCCCGCAACTTTTATAAAGCAGAGGTCAAATAATCGTCATTTTTTTCAATTCAGGTCTTTTTAAACTTTTTCCCGCATTCAGGACATTCAACTTCATCATCAAAAAACAGACTACAAGGCACATCTGCCCCGCAATGAGGACACTTGACTACATCCGCTTTCATAGAAAAATCAAATTCCATAAAATTATCAAGGTCATCGTTCATCATATTCTTATAATTCCCTTTCCACACAAAAGACTCTGATCGATCTTACCATAAAATAAAAACGCCAGCCAATAAACGAATCTCTGGCTGGTGGCCTTTGCCCTCCTCATGTATTATCCTTGAATAAAAAAGTGGTATCCCAACGGTATCCAAACAGGAAAACTGATATAAACAAGAAAGCCACCCAACGATGTAACTTGTTGAATGGCTTTTACTTGTGATGGTTGCGGGGACAGGATTTGAACCTATGACCTCCAGGTTATGAGCCTGGCGAGCTACCGGGCTGCTCCACCCCGCGATATCACCAAAACTGGGTGCATGCTGGCTTAAAGCTTCTTGGATTCTTATCAACAAGGCCTCGTACTTTGATGCCAGAAGCGTCAAAGCGCTCCACCTCGTTTAAAACATGGATTACTGTTTCTGCGTATTCGCCGGTACTATCTTATAAACCGTCTCCCCCTGGCGGACCAATCCCATTTTCTCACGCGCCACCTTCTCTAAATAAGCCGGGTTATTCTGCAGAAATTGACGTTCCTGTTCCAATTGTTTGTTCTTTACCTCCAACTGTTGAATGCGCTGGAAGAATTCCAAATTTTTTTGTTTTAATTCCTGCATCTTGGAATAAGACGGCAAGAATATAATCGCGATAATGACAGTAATGATAAAGAGCGATAAAGCGTTTTTAGCCATTGTCTCTTTAAGGCAGTCCCTCGCTTACGCTCGGGATGGTCTCTTAATAAATCTTCTTCCAAGACAGACCGGCGTACACGGCCTTTTTACCTAATTCTTCTTCGATTCGCAAAAGTTCATTGTATTTACACAGACGATCCGTACGTGAAAGTGACCCCGTCTTGATCTGCCCGAGATC
>JAJXTI010000032.1 GCA_021783915.1 bacterium | reverse complement strand
CGATCTAAATTAACGTAGGGGCGGGTTTTAAATCCGTCCGTACATCAGAGGATGAAAATGCTACAACATATTAAGACATCCATAACAGCCTTGATTATTTTTACAGTCATTTGCGGGATCATTTATCCTTTGATCGTCACGGCCCTGGCACAGGTATTATTTCATAACCAGGCCCAAGGGAGTTTAATTTATTCCAAAGAAGGTAAAGTCCTGGGGTCGACCTTGATTGGACAGAATTTTAATGACCCTAAATATTTTTGGGGACGCCTTTCCGCGACTTCCCCGGCATATAATGCATCATTTTCGTCGGGATCAAACCTGGGGCCATCGAATCCCGCATTGATCGATGAAGTTAAGGGGCGGGTTTCTGCCCTTAAAGCGGCGGATCCCAACAACACCCATCCTGTCCCTGTCGATTTAGTGACTTCTTCCGGCAGCGGTCTGGACCCGCACATCAGTTTAGCTGCTGCTTATTATCAGATGTCCCGTGTGGCCAAAGTCAGGGGGATATCGAGGAAGACGGTCAAAGCCATGGTGGATCAAAATACAAATGGACGTTTTTTAGGTCTTTTGGGTGAGCCGGTCGTCAATGTTCTTAGGCTTAATTTAGCGTTGGATAACTACAAGAAATAAATGGAAGACGGCTACACAGGAGGCTATGATATAAAGTATGGATAGACCTGATCCGGACGCTATGTTGGAAAGAATTAAAGCTGAAGATAATGTCCGCGGCAGGTTGAAGATTTTCTTCGGCATGTGCCCTGGCGTAGGTAAGACCTATTCCATGCTTCAGGAAGCGCATCAGCATCAAGCCGAGGGCTTAAGGGTATTGATTGGCATTGTCTATACGCACGGCCGTGTTGAAACACAAGCCCTGGTTGAAGGTTTCGAGAAGGTCCCTGTCAAGATCGTCAGTCACCGTGGTGTATCGCTTGAGGAAATGGACATTGATGAGATTCTCAAAAGCCACCCCCAATTAGTGTTAGTCGATGAACTCGCCCATACCAATGCGCCGGGTAGCCGGCATCCCAAACGTTACCAAGATGTTTTGGAACTACTAGCTGCGGGAATAGATGTTTTTACCACTCTTAATGTCCAACATATCGAGAGTCACCGGGAAGATATCCAGGCGGTCACCCGTATCGCGGTTGTAGAAACAGTCCCTGACACCATTCTCGATGAAGCTTTTGAAATCACCCTTGTGGATTTGTCGCCTCAGGCGCTTCGCCAACGCTTGGCCGATGGTAAAGTGTATGTGCCTGAACAGGCCAAGGCGGCCTCTGTTAATTTTTTCAGGACGGAAAATTTAACGGCTCTGCGCGAGATGTCCCTGAGATTGACTGCGGCGCACGTCAACCGGAATTTGCGCACGCTCATGGCGGCCAAAGGCATCGCGGGTCCATTTAAAAGCGGAGAACGTATTTTGGTGGCGGTCGGGGCGACACCGTTCTCGGAAAGCTTGATCCGCATGACCCGCCGTTGGGCCGGTATGCTGGATGCGTCATGGATCGCCCTGCATGTGGAAAGCTCGACTGTATTGTCGGAAGAACATAAAGAAAATGTACTTAAAAACCTCACTTTGGCCAAACAGTTAGGGGCTGAAATCATCCATCAAGTCGGCGATGATTTGGCCAGGGTGATTATAGATACAGCCAGTAAAGAACATGTTACCCAAATTATTGTAGGTAAAACTAACCAAAAATCCTGGCAGCGATGGTTGGGGGTACCTATTTTAGCCGATAAGTTGGTGGATTTAAGCGGTCAAATTGATATACACATGGTGCGCATTTCATCTGCGGAAAAAGATTTTCCCGCCAGATCTAAAGAGCTTACACTCAAAATTAAACCTCGCGAATATGGTTTGAGCCTTTTGATGTTTATCGCGGCCACGGCACTAGCTTCGTTTCTTGAACATGAAAATCTAGCCGGGTATCAGGCCTTGGGGCTGGTGTATTTGTTGTCGGTAATTTTAAGCGGGATTTTTTTGGGAAGGAGTGCGGCTTTTATGCTGGCCGCTTTGAACGCCTTGGCATGGGATTATTTGTTTATACCCCCCAAGTATACATTGTTTGTCAACAACTGGTATGACGCGTGCATGCTGGGAATGTTTTTTGTCACGGCCTTGATGATGGGGCACGTGACTTCAAAGCTGCGTCGTCAAAAAGAACTGGAACGAAAACAGCGTTTGCGTTCCGAGGCCATGTATGAACTGACGCGGGCCTTGGCTATTAGTACCGACTTGGCGCAGGCCATGAAGGTTGGCTGCGGACAAATCAATTTATTGTGTCATTCTTTGAGCATGGTCGTTATGGTTAATGAGACCATGGAACCTGTTTTCGATACACCGCTGGGAGATTCTATCGAATTAACGGAAAAACACAAAGGCATGGTTCTTTGGGTCGTCGACAATAAAAAAGCTGCGGGACGTTTCAGCGACACCTTGCCGCAACAGGCGCTGATGTACCTGCCATTAATGTCTTCGGGCAAGGTGCTGGCCGTGTTGATCATCCAGCTTGCTGAAGACAGGCCGTTGGATTTGGCGCAAAGGACGCTTTTGGAATCGTTCACCTCGCTCATGATGGTAATGTTGGAGAAAGATGCACTGTTGAAAATTTCCCGTGAGGCCAAAATGAGGGAAGACACCCAGAATTTGCAAAGTGCTTTGTTGGATAATTTGTCCCATGAGTTAAAAACGCCGCTGACGATTATCTCCGGTTATTTGGACGCCCTTGTGCTGTACCATGAATGGCCCAAAGACGCTCTGGAAATCCTTGAAGAAAGCCGGTTGGCCTGCTTGCGACTGACTAGTTGCGTCGATGCCGTTCTGGATTTGACCAAATTGGACACGGGGAATTTAAGGCCGAATTATACCTGGTGTGAAGTTAAGGACGTCATAGTGGAAGCTGTCAAACAGGCCGCGGTGGGGCTGGACAAAGGACGGGTGCGTTTTGATTATTCGCTGGGTGAGGTTTATGTGAAAGGTGATTTTTATATGCTGGCCCAAGCCTTGAAAAATATCATCCATAACGCCCTTACCCATGGCCCAGAACAGGGTGTTGTCGATGTTCAGGTCCGCTTGAATGAACAGAAGGTCTTAATCAACGTCATTGACCAGGGAGAAGGCATTCCTAAAGAGATTTTGGACAAGGTTTTTGACAAATTCTACCGGGGGGCGAAAACCAAAAAAGGTGGCCTTGGCCTCGGGCTTTCCATTGCCAGGCGTTTTATCCAGTTAAATGAAGGTAACATCGACGCTCAGAATTTGTCCCCTAAAGGCTTTATGATGACCGTTATCTTGCCCGTGACGGAGAAGGACGAGAAGGGACAAGATGTCTAAAGGGTTAGTCCTTGTCATTGATGATGAACCGCAGATTCAAAAGCTCCTGGGAGTCATCCTGCATCACGCGGGTTATGAAGTGGTTGCGGCAGGCACGGGGCAGCAGGGCCTGTCACAACTGGTTTATAAACAGCCCCGGGCGGTGTTTTTAGACATGGGCTTGCCGGATATGGAAGGGTTTGATGTGCTATTACGCATCAGGGAAATCAGCGATGTAGCCGTGATTATGGTTTCTGTGCGGGGGCAGGAGGAAGTCAAGGCCCAATGCCTGGAAAATGGGGCGGATGATTATGTGACCAAGCCTTTTTCAGCCTTAGAGTTGACCGCGCGCCTTTCAGCTGTGTTAAGGCGTAAAACCACACCGGGGATTGTCAATGAAGTGTTTAATAATGCTGGGTTGCGCCTGGAATTTAATACCCGGCTGGTAACGCTCAATGGTCAAGTGTTAAAATTAACGGCCATTGAGTATGGATTGTTGACATCCTTTGTCAAAAACTCCGGACGGGTGCTGACCCTGCGCCAGATTTTAAAGGACGTCTGGGGTACAGATAATGAGGAGAAATTCAATTCCGTACGGGTCTATCTTAACCATTTGCGCCAGAAAATCGAAGATGACCCCGCCAATCCTAAGCGTATTGTCAACGAGCCGGGGATAGGGTATAGGTTTAATTTGTTAAGTTAATTTTTATTCTAATTCATGGGAATTTTTTAAGATGGAACGATATCATTGCACTCCCTTTTTAATCCCTTTTTAAGAAAAGTTTCTTGACCGCACTTTAGGAAATCGGGTATAAAAGATTTCCGCTTTCATGATTTGCGTCATACGTTTGCTTCACATTTGGTTATGAGCGGGGCGGATTTGAATACCGTCAGGGAATTGTTAGGGCATAAGTCCCTTCAAATGACCCTTCGATATTTGCATTTGTCGCCTAACCACAAGCAAAGGGCGGTGGACATTTTAGGAAGACGAATTGCCACCGTACTGCCACCTGAGCAATCCGAGGCAATTAAACCCAAGACGCTTGAAGTTGCAAACGTTTGAAAAGTAATAAATTGTAGTATTTTGCTGGCTTAGCTCAGTTGGTAGAGCAGCTGATTTGTAATGAGTTTCCGCCGCATTTGCGACCTGCTTGATTCCCAAACACTTACAAGAAATAACCAAATTACCGACGGGAAATAAAGCTTACCTCTTTAAACGTCTTTCAAGGTTTTTTAACCACCTTGAATTTAAAATGGACACAATTTGGACACCAAAAAACACCTTTTAATCAGGAGGGCGGTATGATTGAACTCACTAAAAAAGGCGCAAAATTAAGCGATGAAAACCGTTCGTTGCTTTGGTCGGAATTGATATTGTTTACGGTCTTATCGGGGTTGGTATGCCATTCATGGTTGGTGTCGTTGATCGTTGCTTTGGGGCTTATAGGGCTCATGACCCGGCCCAACGGCTGTTCTACATGATTCTTGCAATAAGCGCATTATGGGCTTTTATGCCGTTTTGCTGGGGGTTGGCAGGCGGAGGATGGCCCTGGGCGTTTGCGGTAGGAGGCATGGTATTTTGGATAGCCATAAAGGTTCATGTCAATGGTTTAAAGTGGCAGTGGGAGGAGCTTGTCTATAAGGACGACGATTCAATCCAATGGAAACAGATGTTTTGGAGCGGTCGTAACGCCAGCCGACCATTGTTTTAAGCATTAAAATAGCCTCTTTTTGTATTCCTGCCCAAAACCACAAAAAATGGCAAAGTCTAAATAAGTCAGATATACTTGCCGTATATGCATATAAATTTAAGAGCTAATATAGCCCTAGGGCTTGTTTTTGCATTTTTGGTCAATTGCCTTGGGCCAATGCCTGTACATGCCCAGGACTTTGTTTTACCTGCTCCCGGGCAGATGGTGGCCTTAAGTCCTGCCTTTTCTCCTGCCGTTTTAAAAGGCATTCAGCTTGATGCTAAGAATCCTTTCAGGTTTTATTTCTTTGTTGATAGAGGAGATGGTAGTTTAAGCCAAGGGGATCTTAAAAGCGAATCCTCAAAACTCATTAAATATTTCCTCGCTTCTTTAACTATTCCCGAAAAAGACCTCTGGGTTAATCTCTCGCCCTATGAAAAGAACCGTATAGTGCCCCAAGAATTCGGCCAAACGGAAATGGGCCGTGATCTTTTAGCACAGGATTATCTTCTCAAACAAATCACCGCCAGTTTAATTTATCCCGAAAGCCAATTAGGTAAAGAGTTCTGGCAGAAGGTTTATGCTCAAGCCCAAACTAAGTATGGGACAACAAGTATTCCCATAAATACTTTTAATAAAGTATGGATTCTTCCGGATAAAGCTGTGGTCTATGAAAATGGTGGAACGGCATTTGTATTGGAAAATCATTTAAAAGTTATGTTGGAATCTGATTACTTGGCTTTGCAAAAGTCAGGTAAGGTGGGCCAGGAATCAACGGAAACTAATGAAATAGGAAAACAAATTGTACGTGAGATCGTTATTCCAGCACTTGAAAAAGAAGTAAACGAAGGCAAAAACTTCGCCCAGCTTCGCCAAGTGTTTTATTCGCTAATCTTAGCCACATGGTACAAAAATAAAATCAAAGACAGCATTCTTAATAAGATCTATTCCAATCGAAATAAGATTGGTGGGGTCAATGTCCCGGCAGACGAGAAGGATAGGATTTATCAAGAGTACCTTAAAGCCTTCAAGAAAGGTGTATTTAATTACATTCAGGAAGACTTGTTGCCTGATGGGCAGACCGTACCAAGGAAATATTTTTCGGGTGGTTTATTATTAAAAGTTTCCATGAGTTACGAAGGCCTACGACAGATCAATGCCGCCCAGGTTGCCAGCTTGGACAGGGCACAGTTAATAAAGGAAGATGTAAATTTTGGATTTGATCAGGCGATGAATTCCCAAGAGCCTAGGCGGGGTGATAAGGCGGAAGCCGGTGTTCAGATAGCCGAAGAATATAAAATACCAAACATTCAGGTGGCTCTTGTAGAGCCTGGTTTTTGGCGTGGCCCTCTTCCTGATATTAATGAGATACGAAGTGCGCTTGAAGGCCAGATGAAGGGAACAGAACTCGGCAGGCGCTTCAGCCGAGTTTTAGCAAGCCTTGGACTGCACGTTCTTAGCATTAGGCTTCGCCATTATTCCATTAGTAAGGGAGGAGCGATTCACAGTGAATTAGACTGGGAGAAAGGAATTCTCGGTGTAATGGCAAGTCAGGAAGATGGGGACATTTTGCAGCAGTTAATTCATACAGTAGCAGCTTCCACCCATGACTATTATAGAGGTTACCATAGAATTAGTGATGAATTTTTCAGGCAGGGAATTCTTGTTAAGAACGATGGTGAAATTATTGTAGCGTCGCCAATGGCATCTTCTTTTGAGAATCTGTTGGCGGAAATCGCGCGCCGGCTTGGCTTTAAGGGAACGGGTTTTGAAGTTAAAGCATTACCTGCACAGGCTAATCAGCCTGTAGATTCAACCAGCCAATATCCTCCCTCAGAGGAAGGGACATTATGGCGGTTGTTGTCTCCCATAACGCCTGGTTACGGATCGATTAGTGGATGGAGGAGCTTTACCACCCCTCAAACAGCTTCCGGGCATCGCTATCGTTATGTAACTTCCTCAGATCCGACAGGAATGGAAATAGGTATTTTTAAAATGCTTGCGAATCTTCGGACGGTTAAAGAACTAGAAGATCTTCTGGATTTGTATTCCATCTCAATCAAGACATATCGTCAGTATCCCAGCGGAGAAGTGGTAAACCACAGCGTAGGTATAAAGTATCCCTTTTTCGGTGAAGAGGAGCTTATTTTGGATGAAAGGTTCTTCGCCAGGGATCTGTTCCCTGATGAAATTAAGGATACCTTGACAAGATTGTCACATTTGCAAGATGAGGGTAAGTTAACACCAGACATCATTCAAAAGGCAGCTGAAGAAATATTTTCTCGGCTCATGGCATTTGGAGAATTTACCGAGCGGTTTATTTACGAAGCTTCAGAACGAAATTTATTGGAAAATCGCAAAGCCGTTGGTCCGCTCAAGTCTATTATTCCGTTTAGCGCCCGTCCTTTAGGGAAAAGAATCCAATGGTTACTTAAGGGACCACTTGAGTCGTTTGAACCATCACCAAAATCAACTCTTCCGGTACGCGGCTCCTTAAGCCAACAGTCATTGATTCCGGTGGAAAAGAAAGGGTCGCCTTATCTTACCTTAATCCACCTTGCTAAACCAAAATCTCGTTATGAAGCTGTTGGTATTGTTGAGGAAGTTTTAAATCACTGGGCAAAAGAACGCGGAAAAACAAGTAGTGTTTGGGGCCTAAGCGATCGATTAAGTTCTAAGAAAGTCCCTCAGTTTGGCTACGGTTCCTATCCTGGCCAAGACGAACCGCCCGGATTTAGGGTTGAAAATGACGGTGAATTTGATAACGGAGTTCCGTACAGGCAATACTTTCTAACAAGTTCGATGGATTTTGAGGCGCTAAGCACAGAAATAGACAATATTTTGCCAGTCAATCTTCGTGACAGTCAGGAATGGGAAGACTTAAAGCAAGAAATTCATACTATGATCGCCGCTTTCAAAAAGGGCTTAAAAACTAATTCAGCAAAATACGGTCATGGCGAATCCATGAAAACCGGAGTTTATGTAAAAGATTCTGCTCAGGCAGCATTGCAGTCTCAAAAAGGCGGTATTGACCTAAATCCCGCACAAATGAACATTCAGGTAAAAAACCAGGGAGAGGGTTTTAAATTTAATTTTAATGGTCAGATTATCGACGCCGCGCAGGTGATCGGCGCTACGTTTACCATCCGCACCATGACGCCAGTAACAGACCTTCCTTTGATCCTTGGACTCAAAAAAGAAGAACCGGAAGCATTGGCAAAGGTGTAAAAAATCCATTTCCAATGACATTTCCAATGGCGTTTCAAAATTGAAACGCCATTGGAAATTCTTTTCTCCCAACCATAGGTTTAGCGGGAGATAGGGGTCATTGATAGGTGATGGTTATGGGGTTGTTTTAGGGGATCAAGAGGATTAAGCGTTTTGAAGACTTTGACTGGAAATTTAACCCACAACTGCCACGCCAGGAGATCATGAGCTTTAGCGAGACCGCGTGGAACGCTCAAGTTAAAAATGCGGTATTGGTCGGCCCCACAGGCGTTGGCAAGACCCATTTAGCATCAGCCATCTGTTATAAGGCTATTCAAAAAGGTATTCCCGCAGTTGGTAGGAATAGGACATTTCTAATTTGGCTGGACATGCCCTTTTTAATTTCTTGACTCTCGCCTGTCTTTTTTGTATAATCGCCCTTCAATAAAGAGAGAAAAAATAAGAAAAAGTATGAGCCTGCCTGCTGGCAGGCAGGGAGGAAAGTTTAAGTGACTATTTTTAAAGAAAAGAAAGCGGAAGTCATCAACAATTTCAAGACGCATGCTAAAGACACCGGTTCAGCTCCGGTGCAGATTGCCGTGCTGTCCGAACAAATCAACCAGCTTAATGAGCATTTTAAAGTCCATAAGAAGGACCATCATTCCCGCCGGGGGATGCTGATGCTTATTGGTAAGCGCCGCCGTCTTTTGGATTATCTCCAAAAGATAGATCCCAAAAAATACGAAGAAACCATCAACAAGCTCGATTTACGCAAGTAATCGTTAAACAAAAGGATCGAATATGGCACAAGCGCACCTCGAGATCCCATTCGGATCTTCCAAACTGATTATTGAATCTGGAAAGTTAGCTAAACAAGCCAACGGGGCCGTGACAGTCACCGTGGGGGGTACCGTGGTCTTAGTCACGGCCTGTATGGCCTCTAAGCCACGTGAAGGCCAGGATTTTTTTCCTTTAACTGTTGAATACCAGGAAAAAACTTATTCCGCCGGTAAATTTCCAGGCGGATTTTTTAAACGCGAAGGCCGTCCTACTGAACGTGAAATTCTGATTTCCCGTTTAATCGACCGTCCTATCCGTCCTTTATTTTCTGAAGGATTTCTTAACGAAGTCCAGATCGTAGGTACTGTTCTTAGTCACGATGGTGAAAATGATCCTGATATTTTGGCTATTATCGGCGCTTCCGCGGCCTTAAGTGTCTCGGACATCCCTTATGACGGTCCGGTGGGGGCCGTGCGTGTCGGCCTTATCGACGGCCAGTTGGTGACCAACCCGACCTTCACCCAGCGTGAAAAAAGTACCATGGACTTAGTTGTCGTCGGCTGGGGAGACGGTATTGTCATGATTGAAGGCGAGGCCAATGAGGTTCCCGAAGAGCAAGTGCTCAAAGGGCTGCAGGTTGCCTTGGACACTTTGCAGGCCTCTAAAAATATCCAGGTAGAATTAAGAAATAAAATCGGCAAACAAAAAACCAAGGTGGATTTAAAGCAACCAAACGTGGAATTCGTTAAGAAAATTCGCGAATTGGCCATCCCTAGGCTTAGTGAAATTTATACCACCATCGCGGATAAAGCTGAGCGCGAAGCCGCTGTCAATGGCCTTTTGGACAAACTTACGATTGATATGGATGCTTATGCGGCTTTTAACAAAGACGGGCATGAAGTCTCCCCGGAAGAAGTCAAAGCTATTTTTGAGACCTTACAATATGAAATTATCCGTGGTAATGTCTTTAATCGTGGGTTGCGTGCCGATGGCCGTGGTCTCAAGGACATCCGTCCCATTGATTGCGAAGTAGGCGTTTTGCCTCGCACACACGGTTCGAGTCTGTTTACCCGTGGTCAAACCCAGAGTATGGGGATCATTACCTTGGGGACCAAGGATGATGAGCAGTTGGTTGAATCTTTGGAGGCCACCAGTTATAAGACCTTCATGCTTCATTATAATTTCCCCTCATTTAGCGTGGGGGAAACCAAACCCATGCGTTCTCCAGGCCGTCGTGAAATCGGTCACGGGGCCTTGGCCGGTAAAGCTCTTCGCGCCATTGTTCCTTCCAAGGAAGAATTCCCTTATACAATTCGTGTGGTCTCCGAAATTTTAGAATCCAACGGATCCTCAAGCATGGCTTCCGTTTGCTCCGGCTGTTTGGCGCTTATGGATGCAGGTGTTCCTATCAAAAACATGGTGGCCGGTATTTCCATTGGCCTTATTTCTGATGAGAGCCATGCCGTCTTGATTACCGACATTATGGGTTTGGAAGACCATTTTGGTGATATGGATTTTAAGGTGGCGGGTTCCCGTCAAGGGGTCACTGCCATTCAGTTAGACCTTAAAATAAAGAAACTTTCCATGTCTCTGTTAGAGAAGGCCGTGGCCCAAGCCAAAGAGGCCAGACTGGTTATTTTGGACAAAATGACCGCCGTTATTTCTGTGCCTAAAACAGAAATGTCACCTTACGCACCGCGTATTGTGACTATTCAAATTCCGCAGGACAAAATCGGGGAAATCATCGGGCCGGGAGGAAAGACCATCCGAAAAATGATAGAAGAAAGCGGGGTTAAATCCATTGACATTGAAGAAGACGGCAAAGTCATTGTGGCTTCCCCTGATCAAGGCGCTTTGGATAAAGCTATCGGTATGATTAAAGGATTGACCGTGGAACCTGAAGTTGGTACGATTTATGATGCGGTGGTCAAGCGTATCATGAACTTCGGTGTTTTCGTTGAGTTTTTACCTGGCCGTGAAGGTCTGGTGCATGTTTCTGAGCTCTCAAATAAATTCACCAAGGATGTTAATGACGCTGTGAAGCTTGGTGATAAATTTAAAGTCAAACTCATTGAAGTTGATGAGATGAAACGTTTTAATTTAAGCCGCAAACAAGCTGAAGCAAAAGCTTAAATCAAGACAAAGGCTCGATAAGGTCCAAGATGAAGGCTGAACATGTCAATGAAATATGGGGCATTATCATTTTGGCTTTTAGTCTGATTTTGTTGGCCAGCTTTGTTTCATTCAACCCTCAGGACATGTCTTGGTATACATCCAGGCCTAACTTGCATCCTCAGAACTGGATCGGTCCTTTTGGCGCTTATGTGGCCGGAACATTCTTTTTTTTGCTGGGGGCCAGCACTTATTTCTTGGTACCTATCGGTTTTTTTTGGAGTTGGAACAAGTTCACCAGCCGCGAAATACGCTTTAGTTTCGTTAAATTCTTTTTTTTAATTATACTTTTTGTAGTGGCCAGTTCTTTGTTGACTTTAATCGGCGCGCAAGCGGATGGCCAGCGGTTTTTGCGCGGAGGGCTTGTGGGAGTCGCTTTTAGCGGTTACCTGCAATCTTACCTTAGCCCTCTGGGCGCGTTCATTGTTCTTTTCGCCTTAGGCGCCTTATCTTTGATTATGACCTGCGAATTCCTGGTTTCCCCGTTTTTTATTTGGCTTTTCCATCTGGTAGGATCGGGGACAAGGGGTGTTTTAACCAAGGCCAAGGATCTGCCTAAAATGGCGACCTCCTTTAAGCCTGCTGCGACTAAGCCCAATTTCAGGGACCGTAAACTGCCTTTGAATGAAGACGAAGAAGAGGATGCCGGAGAGGAAAAGATTTCTGCGGTAAAAACCCAAAAGGAAGCCAGGCCGTTGTTGATGCCTGCGATTCCTAAATCAGAAGCAAAACCGCAAGTACCCAATATCCATATTGTAACTCCTAAAGAAACACCTAAACCTCTGGAACAAAAACCGAAAACCGTTGGTGAGTATCACCTGCCATCCTTGGATTTACTTAATGACCCGCCAGTTTTATCCAGCAGTAAAATCCAGGAAGACCTTAAAAATGGGGCGAAGATTCTCGAGGAAACATTGACGGATTTTGGGGTCTTAGTCAAAGTCGCTGACGTTGAACGAGGCCCGGTGATTACCCGCTATGAACTTCAACCCGCCCCAGGTGTTAAAGTGGGCAGCATTATAACTCTTTCCGATGATATCGCCCTGGCCATGCGTGCCGCGGCGGTGCGTATCGTCGCCCCTATACCCGGGAAAAACCGTGTGGGTATTGAGGTGCCTAACGGTTCAACGGCCTCCGTTTATTTGAAAGATGTCCTCGAACAAAGTGAATTTCGTTCCAGTTCCTCTAAATTAATGCTGGCCATCGGTAAAGATATTTCAGGAAAACCGATCATCGCGGATTTGGCGGAAATGCCTCACTTGTTGATAGCAGGGACGACGGGCTCCGGTAAGACGGTTTGCTTGAATAGTTTGATGACATCCATTTTGTTTAATGCGTCTCCTTCGGAAGTAAAATTGATTCTGGTGGATCCTAAAATGGTGGAGATGGCTTCTTACAATGATTTACCGCATTTGATTTGTCCGGTGGTCACCGATGCCAAGAAAGCCACTGCGGCTTTTAATTGGGTGGTGGGGGAAATGGAAATGCGTTATCGCACTTTTAATAAAGAACAGGTACGTAACATCAAAGGTTACCATGCCAAGGGCAGACCTATGCCTTATATAGTCATTGTGGTCGATGAGTTGGCGGATTTAATGCAAGTAGCGGCCAAAAGCATTGAGGGTTCCATTGCCCGTATCGCTCAACTGGCGCGTGCGGCGGGGATCCATTTGATCCTGGCCACTCAGCGTCCATCGGTGAATGTCATCACAGGGGTCATCAAAGCTAATTTTCCTTCAAGAATTTCATTTAAAGTGGCCTCCCAGATCGACTCCCGCACTGTTTTGGATGTCAAAGGAGCGGAGGGCCTTTTGGGTAAAGGTGATTTGTTATTCATGAGACCAGGAGACGCTAAACCGGTCCGCGGCCAATGCTGTTATGTTTCCGATGAGGAAATCAACCGGGTCATTGAACATATTAAGAAACAGGCGACCCCCGAATACAATGAGAGCGTACTGAAGCCCCAGGCTGCTTCTGCTTCAGGCAATGGGGCCAATGAGGATGAAATGTATGATGAGGCCGTGCGTGTGGTCGTTGAGACTAACCAGGCTTCCGTCTCAGTGTTGCAGAGACGTTTAAGGCTTGGTTATTCCCGGGCGGCCAGATTGATAGATATTATGGAACAAAACGGTATCGTAGGCCCTTATGCCGGTAGCAAGGCCCGCGATATTCTTGTTGACCGAGAAAAGTGGTTAGTAGAGAATATAGAACAACAAACAAATGACACAAGCAAATCTCAAGAACAATCCCAATAGCTCCCTGCTTAAAGAAACGCGCCTGGCCAAAGGCATTACCTTGGATATCGTGCATGAGGCCACCAAAATTCCTTTGGATGCCATAAGGGCCATTGAAGAGGGGTATTCCACGCGTATCTTAACTCCATTTTATTATCGAGGGTTTATTAAAATTTATGCTGAGTTTTTAGGGTTAAATGTAGCAGAGGTCTTAAAAGAATACAATGTGCAAGCCCCTCAGGCTAAAACGATCCTGACACAGGCCCCGTCCGTTTCTGTTTCATCACCTAAGAGGCCGGATGTTTTCATGGACCAGCTACAGGAGTTTTGGCGTAACTTTTGGACAGGCAGAACAAGAAAAAACTTGTTACGTATTATCGCGGTTATCGTGGCTTTGGTCGTTTTAGTTAAAATTGTCAGCTGTGTCGCCGGTTTTATAAAATCCAGGCCAAGGGCCCCGAAGGTTACGGCCGTTAAACAGGCAAGGAAGCAACATATCTCTAAGAAAGAGCAAGCTAAAACAGAAGGGCCTGTTGTTGCTCAAGAGGAATCCAATACTGTTTCCGCCCAGAGCCAGAATAATAAAGTGACATTAACTGTCCATGCCCCAAAAAACATATGGATGCAGGTCAAGACCGATGGAAAAATAGTTTTTCAAATGACCATGAAAAAAGGGACTGTGGAAAATTGGGAAGCAAAGAACAGAATTGAACTCTCGGGCAAGTATATCAGTGATTTAGATTTAGAAATCAATGGTAGGGATGTAAACCTCTTGGGGTCTTCCGGCCGTCATGCCAAAAGAGTTTTAATTACCAAAGATGGGTTGACTGTTAAAAGATGAAGACCATTGCAGACTTTCAAAAGGAGCGGTTAAACGCCGGCCAGAAGGTCGGCGTTGTTAATTTAGGCTGTGCGCGCAACTTGGTTGACGCCCAGATGATGTTGGGTCGTTTAAAAAAAAATGGCCACCGTATAGTTGACGTCAATCAGGCGGATGTCGTTATTGTTAACACCTGTTCTTTCATTGAAGATGCCAGAAAAGAATCGGTGGATACGGTCCTTGATTTAATTGAGTTAAAGAAGAAGGGAAAAATTCAAAAGATCATAGTTGCTGGCTGTTTGGCCCAACGGTATGGTCAAGGGTTGGCCAAGGAATTCAAAGAAGTAGACGCCTTCGTGGGTACACCTACTTTGAGCCGTCAGGATAACCCCGAACAACTGCAACTGACACCCAGACATTTTTCCTATGTAAAAATTTGTGAAAGTTGTTTTAATGCTTGTTCTTTTTGTGTGATTCCAAAAATCAAGGGTAAGTTTGTTTCCCGTACTATTGAATCGGTGGTTAAAGAAGTCCAAGCTTTGGATGCCAAGAATGTTAAAGAGATCAATATTATAGGCCAGGACATCACGGCTTACGGGATGGATATTTATAGGCGCAAGGCATTAGCCGAGCTTTTAAAAGAATTGGTAAAAGTGACTGAGAATGTCCAGTGGATCCGCCTTTTATACGCCTTCCCGGCCCATGTAACGGATGAATTAATTGATGTTATAGCAGCGGAAGAGAAGATTTGTTCTTATATTGATATGCCCTTACAACACATCAGTGACCATATTTTGCAGGAACAAAACCGTAATATCACAACGCGACAGACTTTTGATTTAATTGTTAAGATTCGCAAAAATATTCCTGAGGGCTTTTTACGAACCACTTATATTGTGGGTCTGCCCGGTGAAACCAAGGAAGACTTCCAGCAACTGCGTGAGTTTAACAAAGAAATGCGTTTTGAAAGGGTGGGGGTCTTTGTTTATTCTAAAGAACAGGGTACATCCGCTGCTGATATGAAAGACCATGTTCCAGAGAAAGTCAAAAAGGATCGTTTGGACGTTCTCATGCGTGATCAGCAGGAGATTTCTAAAGAAATCCAACAATCATTCGTCGGCCGGCAGTTAAAAGTGTTGATTGAAGAGAAAGAAAAGGCCAGCCGAGATACTTTTATCGGCCGCAGCCAATATGACGCTCCAGAGGTGGATGGCTTAATTTATGTACGTTCCTCCAAGGCCCTCAAACCGGGTGATTTTATCCAGGTCAATATTACTGATGCTTATGAATACGATTTAGCCGGAATTGCTTTATGAATTTACCCAATATATTGACTATTTCCCGTATAGGTTTTGCCATTATTATGGTGTACTTACTTTTATTGAACTCTTTAACGGGAAATGTGTTGTCGGCAATTTTCTTTACCGCGGCCTCTTTGACTGATTTTTATGATGGACATCTAGCCAAAAAGAAGGGGCTCATCAGCAATTTTGGAAAAATCATGGATCCAATTGCGGATAAAGTACTGATATTGTCCATTTTTTTTGCTTTGGCCCACCTTGATATGGTGGATTGGTGGATGGTGATCCTTATTGCCATTCGGGAAGTTTTGGTGACTCTCGATCGTCTTTGGTCGATGCGTAAAGGCCAGGTTCTGGCTGCCGAGCGTGCGGGGAAAATAAAAACTGTTTTTCAAATTGCAACGGTATCGTTTATTTTGATTTATTTGATCCTAGAGCAAGCTGCTTTTAGCCATGGATGGTTTCGGAGGATAGAAAATTTCTATCTTGGTTGGGTCAATATACTGATGCTGATAACGGTATTATTGACCATCGGTTCCGGGATGGTTTATTTTCAAAATAAAATAAAGGATTTTTCCACATGAAAATCTTAGCAATTTTATTTGCCACGTTTTTGGGCGTAGGTTTCTTTCCAGTGGCTCCGGGCACAGCGGCGACTGCCGCGGGGATTGTTTTGGTCTTTTTATTTCATTCTTCTTTGATTGGTTATTTAGTAGCCATGTTTTCACTGTTGATTATTGCTGTTCCGGTATGTTCTTATATGGAAAAACAACTTAACCAAAAAGATCCAGGGATGCTTGTCATTGATGAGGTGGTTGGCATCATGGTTGCTCTGGTAGGTCTGCCTTTGAGATCATCTGTGGTGATTGTAGGATTTTTCTTGTTTCGCGCGCTGGATATGTTTAAAATATACCCTGTAAACAAATTTGAAGGCCTGCCTGGTGGTTTAGGTATTATGTTTGATGATGTTATGGCAGGTCTTTATACTAATATAATCCTGCATATAGCCATACGATATGCAGGATTAGTTTAAAAGAATCTATGAAAGATAGATTTGTCCTGACGTAATAGTGGGACTCAGTTAAAGGAGGAGTAGAAATGGAAAGTTCAAACCCAACACTAAACGGTGGAATTTTTGCCAAGGCTAGAGCCAGCATAGCTTCTGGTCAAACCATGACTGTTCAAGGGACAGTTAACAAAACTTTTATTTTGTTTGCAGTGCTTTTGTTGACCGCGGGCTGGAGTTGGAGCAATGCTTTTAATCCCGCAAAGGCCCCTATAATTACTGGTAGCCTATTCATAGGTTCAGTGGCAGGCTTTATTTTATGCATTGCTACATGTTTTAAACCCAATTGGTCGCCCGTTACAGCGCCTTTGTATGCGGCTTGCCAGGGGTTGTTTTTGGGGGCTGTTTCCATGTTCTTTGAACGTTCCTATCCAGGTATTGTCGTGCAAGCGGTCGGTTTGACCTTTGCGGTTTTGTTTGCCATGTTGGTTGCTTACCGTACCGGCTGGATTCAAGCTACTGAAGGATTCCGTCGTGGATTAATGATTGCTATGGTTGCTTTGATGCTTTTTTATGGGATTGTCTGGATAGCCAGCTTTTTTGGTATCCAGCCGCCTTCCTTTATTAATGGGGGAGGCATCGTAGGTATTGGTTTTAGCCTTTTTGTAGTAGGCATTGCCGCCTTGAATTTAATCCTCGATTTTGATTTTATTGAACGGGCTTCTCAAGAGGGTTTGGAGAAGTATATGGAATGGTATAGCGCTTTTGCGTTGATGGTTACTTTAATATGGCTTTATTTTGAAATATTAAGGTTATTATCAAAAATCAACCGTCGTGATTAAAGCATGTTGAGGAGGAATTTAATAACAAACCCTGTGCCTTAGA
>JAJXTI010000031.1 GCA_021783915.1 bacterium | reverse complement strand
CCCGCCCTCAGGCACGCAATATTTTTCATGGCAATCCGTCGCGATGCGCGCGATAAAGTTCGCTGAACCGTACGGAACGAGCACATTTACATCGTCTCAATAGCTTTCATTAAAATAGGGGCAACAGCCACAGCTTCATCTTTGCTTAAACGACCCAATTTAGTATAGCTCCAAGAACCATCGATAAGGTTCTCACGGCTAATCTGAAGCTTTTTTGGGGCCCCATTATAAGAAAAAACCCCCACCGTAAGACGGGTATTCTCAAAATCCAATACCTCTTTAAAAGTAGAAACGTCTAAACTCGCATCGTATGGCATAATTTCCTATCCTTTCGAAAACCTACCTACCGGCAGGAGAAGTTTACGACAATCCAGGCAAATTAAGTCCTGGCATATTCTTCATTTTATTGGCCGCTGCTTGTTGAGATTTCTTAACAGCAGTATTAATACTGCGCAATAAATCCATTTGAATACGGTTTTTCTGCGCTGGATTTAAAAGACTCTCATCAATTTCAATGGACTGAACAATTTGTGCCCCATTGATTCTTACTTTGATAGGACGCACGTCATTAACCTCTATAATAACAGTCTCCAATTCTTTCTTAAGCTGATCTGCTTTCTTTTTTAACTCCATTAGTTCTTTGACTTTATCAAACATGTTTTCCCTTTCTAAAAATATTTTATATTATATACATTAAATTGAAAGTTTTTGCAAGCAATAGTCCATATCACTGGAAACGCATTGCTAAATCATAAAGGCTCGCAACTAAAAACTGTTTTAGGAAAATAATACCAAAAAAAGCTATCAATGGTGAGAAATCCAAAGGCATGGTCGGTAAAAGACGACGGATAGGTTCTAGAACAGGATCTGTTGTCCTGTGTAAAAACTGTACAATAGGGTTAAAAGGATCCGGCGAAACCCAACTAATGATGGCCCTTAAAAGGATCAACCAGTACATCACTGTCAAGATTACATTAACCAAATAGGCAGAAGCGTTTAAAAAATTACCCATTACAAACATAGTTTTACCCCTAAAATATTTTAAATAAGTCGCCTTCAACCAATTTATATTCTACCCGATTAAGCAAACGTTTAGTTTTACGGGAAATATATTTCCATTCGGTCAAAACATTATTGACATCTTCGCTGGTTTTCTGTATAGAAATCGCTGTACGGGTAATGACAGCCGCCATATCTTCCACGTCTAAAGGATCTTCCCCAACGATGGGTTTGGTCACATCAAACATTTTATGGGTATGGTCTTCGCTGATTTCAATAAACTTCTGGCCAAGAACTCCTTCAGTTCTTATGCTAACCCTTGAGCATTGGCGAAATTGAAATTCATATTTCTTAAAAATATCAAGCGTAACCTTAAGCCTTCTTCCTTCAATAGGCTCATTCAAGAAATCTATATTACCAACGACGCCAACATTGACCCCTGATATACGGATAGGAGCCCCTTCAATCAATCCGCCAACTTCATTAAAAAGAACTATTTTCTGAAACTTAGGTTGGGTCAGTCCCCTGTCAAAACCAATAAGAAAAATGAACCCTCCTATGAGCCCGATGCCTATAATAAAAAATAGGCCGGCAAAGAATCTTTTTATTGCCCCATAATCCTCCATAAACCTCCTCTTAAACAGCCTCTGGTTTTAAAAACTCTTTCACAAAAGGATGCTGATTGGATAATAAGTCTTGCTGAGAGCCTATCACCTCGATATGTCCTTCATTAAGGATAGCCAATCTGTCCGCAATTCGAAAAGAATTGTCAACATCGTGCGAAGTCATGACCATGGTGACCCCTATTTTCTTTGCGACTTGGCGTATCAAATTAGAAATATCAAAACTCCTGATAGGATCCAGCCCTGAAGTTGGTTCATCGCATAAAAGTATTTTGGCACCTAAAACAATGGCACGGGCCAAGCCAACGCGTTTTTTCATCCCGCCTGAGAGCTCGGAAGGCATTTTGGCCTCCACATCATCAAGGTCAACCATATCTAAAACTTCACGCACGCGTCCACGAATCTGTTGGTAGTTTAAATTCGTATGTTCTCTTAAAGGGAAAGCCACATTATCAAAAACATTCATAAAATCATAAAGAGCCCCTTCTTGAAACAAGTAACCAAAATCTTTTCGCATTTTAAGCTGCTCCACTCGTGAAAGTTTAGTGATATCCTTACCATTAATAATCACTGAACCACAATCAGGCTTTAAAAGGCCAATAAGATGTTTCAACAACACCGTTTTCCCAACACCGCTGGGACCTAAAAAAACCAAGATTTCACCGGTGGCCACCTCAAAACTGATATCATTAAGGATTTTCTGATCCCCCAGGGTCTTAGATAAGTGTTCTACTTTAAT
Organism: bacterium; assembly: GCA_021783915.1. Classification (GTDB taxonomy): domain Bacteria; phylum Omnitrophota; class Gorgyraeia; order Zapsychrales; family Fredricksoniimonadaceae; genus JACQCF01. The sequence goes on along the minus strand of JAJXTI010000031.1, from coordinate 15,143 downwards.
CATGATCCCTTTGCTCAAAATAACGGAATTTATCCTTAGCAAATTTAGTATAAATACGATGATAGGGTTTAGTGTCTATCTTATCAACAAAAATTTGGACACCTTTATATTCCCCAATCTGATAAACTTCCGAATCTAATAAAACCTCCACATCATTGACGGGATACCATTTGTGGCCATCATATTCGATCGGTTGGCCATCTCGAATCCAGCCAGCCTCCACTTCTGGTACAGGATAACTTTGCAATTGTCCCTCATTATTCATAGGCACATGGGAACAACCCATCAGCCAAAGACCAAAAATCAAAAACCATAGACCCAAGAATTTCTTATCAGGCATATTAACCCCAAATTGTTAAGATAAACATTGTTAATAAAGCGTTGGAAAGGATAACCATAATGTAAGAATACGCCACTGCGCGGGTAGTAAACCGTCCCACCCCTAAAGCCCCTCCCGACGTAAAAAAACCCTGGTAACAACAAACCCACGCGACAATTATCGAAAAAAAGAAAGATTTAATCAATCCACTAAAAAAATCTACATAATGAATGGATTGTATCGTCTGTCTTATATAAATGGCCGAGGGCAGTTGCGCTTGAAAAATACCAACAACATACCCACCAAAAATACCAATTAGTTCCGATATAATCACCAAAACGGGCATCACCAGTACGCAAGCCAAAAAACGTGGAACCACCAAGAATTCAATCGGATCCACACCTAAAGCCCTGGTAGCCTGAATTTGTTCATGGGTATTCATAGTACCTAGTTCTGCTGTAATACCGGCACCGGATTTACCTGAATAGATAAAAGCGGTAAATACCGGACTTAATTCCCTCACTAAAGACAATGCCACCAAAGGTGCTATAAATTCACGTGCTCCAAAACGCTGTAAAGTAATGGATCCCTGTAGACCCAAAACAACTCCTGAGGCAAGTGATGATAAAATAATAATAACAACAGACTGTACGCCCTGATAATATATTTGCTCTAAAACTTGTGCGAAACGTACACGGCCTGAAAATATTACCTTAAATACATCCCCTAAAAAAAAGATTGCCTCCCCCAAAGCACTAATACGCCCAATAATATTCTTAAAAATCGCCATATTCATAAGTGTGACTTCCCCTCTTGCCCCATAAGGGGGCCCATCGGTTGGGGAACTTCTATTAGTTTGATCCAAATCTGTTCTAACTCCTGGTTTATTTTAACCTGCTGAGTCAAAGAAAGATATTTACCGACAGCATCAGACTTACGCTTAATTGATTTCTTCTCCTTGTCCATACCAGTTGATACGAATTCTTTCACAGGCAACACCTGTGCCCCCAGGGCTCTCACATACAATTTGATTTCTTTATCATTGCTAACAACGACCCAATTTTTCTTTAATGGTGATCGTTCAACAATTTCTTTAATAAGATCATCAGCTGATTGTCCTTTACTAAAAATCACCTTCACGCTTGCGCTGCCGTGTGAGCTAAAAAAACCATCTTTACCATCGAAGACAACCGTCACACTATTACGAACGCTCCCTTGAGGTCGAGTAAGATCAATCCAATTTAACAAAGCCTGGCGTTGGTTCTCAAGTGTTCCGTGGTTTAGATTGGGTGCCTGTTTGATAATATTGTATCCGTCCAGAAGAAAATGAAGCGACATACCAAACCCCTCCAATAAGCCCGACTAAAATCATAAATGCACCGTTAAGTAAACTCAAGGCCAATGCTATATTTTGGTGGACCCCTACTTTAGAAAGAAAGAAAACCCAAGCCACCTCTCGAACTCCAAAACCACCGATGGATGGCAAAGAAGTCACCACACACACCAACGGCGAGAAAATAATAAAATACACAAAAGCAATTTTTTGATGCATCCCATGTGCAACTAAATAAAAATCATACGCCAAAATAACCTGAGAAAACATTGAAATAACAATAGTAGCTAAAAACTCTCTGTGTTTACCCCGCATCAGAATAATATCGTGATGTAGATTCTTTAAGCCCTCCTTTAATCTTGGCCAGAAACTAAAAGCCCCACAGGCCCATGAATAAATACGACGACTAAAAAGCACCACAGCCAAGGTTAAAGAGACAATAGCCATAGTAACTATTGAAACAATTACTGAAGAGTCTCCGATAATCTTACGGCCAAAGAAAAAAGAAATAAAGGCCACCAAAACTATGCCCACAAACCCCGTTAGTCGATCTAAAACAATCGATATAAAAACTTTAGGTTTAAAACCTGTTTCATTGGCCAATCCCAATGCTTTAATAACATCACCACCGACCGATGTTGGTAAAAATAAATTACAAAACTGCCCTATAAAAAACCAACGGGTGGAACTGAGTCTTTTAAACTTTAAGCCTAATGCCCTCAGAAGAATAATCCAACGCCATAGAACCAAACCACATGTAATAAAAAACACCAAAAATGCTCCTACAAGGCAACCTTTATCTGCTTCTTTAACGGCAACCAAAGTATCTTTATAATCAATGCGGCTAAAAAGCCAAGCCAATGGTATTGCGCTCAATCCAAAACGTAAAAAAAATGACCAGACTGCTTTAAGTTTTTTTTTCACCTATCTCAAGGCCTCTCGATAACCTTTTTCAGCAATGTACGAACTACGGACCAAAGGACCACTTTCCACATACTTAAAACCCATGTCCTTACCAATCTGTCGGAATCGTTCAAATTCTTCTGGGTTTACAAATCTCTGGACTGGTAAATGTCTTTTCATCTGGGTAGGCGCCAAATACTGGCCAATAGTTAAAATTTGACAACCTGCATCAAGAAGTTCCCGCATCAGCTCGGTGATTTCTTCTTGAGTTTCTCCCAAACCTACCATAAACGAAGATTTGACAAATATCGATGGATTTAACTGGTGAAACCGTTGCAAAACACTTAAAGATCTATCATGTAAAGCCTGAGGTCTGATGTGAACACTCAAACGTCGTACCGTCTCAATATTATGACCGACAACTTCAGGGACAACATCACTTAAGACCTTTAAAGATTCTTCTTTAGCTGAAAAATCTGGAATGAGAACCTCGATTTTAACTTCAGGTGTCAAGGCTCGAATAGCCCTAATGGTGGCTGCGAAATGACCTGCACCTTCATCTTCTAAATCATCTCTGGCCACAGAAGTAATGACTACGTAACGTAGTTTCAATTTCTGGATGGTAAGAGCCAAATGCTCCGGCTCATACGGGTCTAAAATATCCGGTCTACCTGCGGGTACCGCACAAAATCGACAGGCACGGGTACATGTTCCACCTAAAATCATAAAAGTCGCCACCCCTGCACCCCAACAAGCACCCATGTTAGGACAATGCGCGCTTTCACAAACTGTATGTAAACCTGAAGAACGAAATAATTTTTTCATGGAATGGACTTGATCCGTATCCGGCAAAGGTTGTTTAAACCAGGGAGGTAATTGGACTAAACCATTATCAAATTTTTCGGGCGTGGACGTTTTCATGAGCACTGTTCTTCCCCACATAAACACCGTCATGGATCTCTTGAAGAACCTGACGCCGTTCCTGGGGATTTAAATAGTCAGTAATTAATTTACCCTGTAAATGGTCATTTTCATGCTGAAATACCTTGGCCAAAAGCCCAGAAATTCTGGCCCGCACAGGTTGGTTGTTTTCATCAATAAACTCTACTTCTAACTCTGTGGCCCTTTTAACATTGACCTGAAGATAAGGAATACTCAGACAGCCTTCTTCCGCTGTCTCAGAACCGAAGATACGGATAATTTTAGGGTTAATGACCACCAAAGCATCTTTACCGGTATCAACAACAAAAATTTGCTCATTAATGCCCACTTGAGGAGCAGCCAAGCCAACACCTTTTTGCACATGCATGGTTTCAAACATCGAAGCAATAAGTATACGTTCAGCGGCACTCACTTCTTTAACGGGTTTTGATTTAGCAGTAAGGCAGGGGTCACCGTATAAACGAATTTTTAATTGCATAGTAATTAGATTTTCTTAATACGGTTTTTCTGATCCAAATAGATGACTTTGGCTTGCAGGCGTTTAGCTTCCTCAGGCATACACATTGCGTAGCTTAAAATAACCAAGGTGTCCCCCACAAAACCAAGACGCGCGGCCGGCCCGTTTAAACAAATCTCTCCTGAGCCTGGCTTACCAGCGATAACGTAGGTTTCCAGACGGGAACCATTATTTTCATTGAGCACATGAACTTTTTCGCCAGGTAAAATGCCTGCCCGCTTAATGATATCAGAGTCAATGGTAATACTGCCTTCGTAATGAAGTTCAGCAGCGGTTAGATGCGCGTGACCGATTTTAGACTTTAAAACTTCTATGAACATAATAAAAAACTCCAAATAGTTACTAGTTTCAAGGAACCAGGTTCAGTTCTTCAACTAGCAACTGCCACCTAGAATATAACAAACTCAAAGATGCGGATTAATCTTCGCTAAAAGTCTGTCTTTAGGCATGGCTCCTACAATCTGATCGATCGGTTCACCATTCTTAAAAATAAGCAATGTGGGGATGGACATGACATTGTACTGTCCAGCCAGATCCGGAGACTCATCCACATTAATTTTGGCTACTTTTATTTTCCCAGTTAATTCAATGGCAATTTGGTCTATAATCGGGGCAATCATCTTGCAAGGCCCGCACCACTCTGCCCAGAAATCAACCAATACAGGGGTTGAACTTTGTAAAACTTCACTTTTAAAATTCTTTTGGTCTAAATGTAACGCTCCCATAGTCTTTTTCTCCTCAATGACCCCGCCAACAGCGGGAAAACCCACCTACCGGGCAGGTGACCCCAAATCCCCGATAAAACAATACTGGGGTTACCTCTTGTTCAAATAGAATAATTATTATATAGGGTTAAATATTTTATATCAAATACTTTCCCAATGAAGAAACTAAAAAATGGCATGAAATCTATTATTAATATCGTTAATAATCTTATTGGCCAAATCCATGTTAGGCAAAAAATTTTTCCTGGCTTTTATCTCAATACGCACGGATTTGGCAGTCACCGATGTAATCCTTGCTATAACATGGGACTCTTGTATCGTGGCCTCTATATTACCGCCTTTTTGATCCTCTGTATTAATGATACCCATTCTCTCCAGAGTCGTGTGCACCACCTTGAAAGCGTGTTCATAGCTAGTATCAACCTGTAGCTGAACTTTGTCCTGGCTGACAGCAATCCCGCCGGCCACACCAGCACCTACAAGGAGAGCCACACAACCGCTTGATAAAAGCATGCCCAATAAAACTATCGGAAGTAAAAAATATCTTTTCATAAGTAATTGATGACTAGTGTACAAAAAAATGGCATATTTGCCCAGTTAAAATACCAATATATGTGCCTTCAATATTACCTAAGATGGCCAACAAAAGCCCCACACTGGCAAAACCTTTTTGGTAAATTTCTGCTACTAAAGGCGCTGAAGCCACTCCTCCCACATTGGCTTGAGAAGAAACGGCGACTAAAAACAAAGGTGCACGCATAATTCTAGCAGCTATAAGCAACACCCCAGCATGAATAAATACCACCAGAAAACCTGCCGCAATCAAAATAAAAGCGGAACCGATATGGCTGATGCTGGCCTTGGCCCCTATGGAGGTAAGAACAAAATACAAAATGAAATAACCGACTTTGTTGGTACCATAGGCCTCTAGTTTTTTGGCAGACGTTAACGACAATAAAATACCCAAACAGGAAACAATAATAATGGTCCACGCGTAGGTAGAAATAATTCCATGAATTTCCGGTAGAAAGTGACTCACATAAATTGAAAAAAGCCCACCAGTACAAGCTAAAATAATCAATCCTAGCGTTGTCCAAAGGCCCAATTCCCTGCCCCTTTGGGGCTGAATATTTTGAATTCTTTTATGTAAATCATCGATAACACACCTGTCAGAATGGTTGAACCGATCAAAAATTGGGGCCAGACCTACACAAGCCACCATAAAAGCCATCCACACATAAGGTACAATCGTATCGACAATGACCATAGGCAGGAAAACGGAATCCGGCGTACCCAATGCTTCTTTGACCGCTATCATATTGGCACTCCCGCCAGTCCAAGAGCCAGTTAAAGCTGCAAAACCAGACCAAAATTGAGATCCAATAATGCCTTTAAAAAGGATAAACACCATTACCATCCCTAACATAATCCCCAGGGTACCGATAAAAAACATCAAAAGTGCCGGTGGCCCTAAATGTACAATGGCTTTGATGTCCACTGTCATCAAAAGCAAGAAAAGGGCCATCGGAAGAAGATATGTCGTAATTTTAGAATAGATACCTGAATGAGAATCAATAAGACCCGCACTTGAAGCAATCATCGGTAAAAAATAAATCCAAAATACTGAAGGAAGCATATTGAAGAATCTCGAAAAATGTTTATGATTGGCCAAGTAAAGAACAGCTGTTTCAATCAACAACAAAACAACAATAAGCAAAAGGGGATGATGGATCATGGATGCGAAGGCTTTATGCCAATACCTGTTTTAACTTTGGCCAAGTCATAAGTACCGCTGCTGGTTAAATAAGGATTTTGTCCAACCTCTCCTTTAATAAAAAACGGTGTGTCTAAATCGACAAAATCAAAGTATCCTAATCCAGCCGCTAAATGGGCCGCCGCTGTCATTGCCACATTGCTTTCCATCATACCGCCAATCATCAGCTTTATATTATTGGCCCTCGCCAAACGGGCAATTTCAAAAGAATGTACCACCCCTGTTTTCATGAGTTTGATATTGATAGCCCCTACGGCTTTGGCCTTAATTAAACGAATCACATCAGGAATTGATGAAGCACTCTCATCAGCGCAAACAGGGACTTTTGATAAGCGTGTCACACGTTTTAAACCATCAATATCCTCTTTGGCTACCGGCTGCTCAACCAAATCTATTTTTATATGCGCCTTATCAAGAGTTTTAAGAAATTTTAAAGTCTGATCGGAACCATAACCTTGGTTCGCATCAAGGATAATTTGAGATTTTGGCGCCAATTTAGCCACAACTTGCACTCGTTTGAAATCCAAATCCATATCACGGCCAACTTTAATTTTAAAAGACCTGAATCCCCGTTGATAAAATTCCCTGGCTTTACTTTGTGTTTCTTCTAAAGGAGCAATCACAATAGTGATGTCTGTCCTTAATCGTTGGGCACACGGGCCAAACATTTTCCATAAAGGGATGTCCATTTGACGCGTTAAGGCATCCATCATAGCCATTTCCATAGAAGCCACTGTTGCTTTATTTTTAGAGAAAGAACCATGCAGCCAATGCGAGATTCTCAAATAGTCCGACACATTGTGCCCTTTTAGGCATTTTGCTGCTATAAGGAGATTTTCTTTTGTGTTTTCAACGGTTTCCCCCGTAATATGCGAGGCAATAGCTGCCTCTCCGTAGCCAACAGTGCCATCGGCCAACTGTAACCTTATCAAAAGATTATCGAGGTTATCGTGCTGACCAATGGCAATACGAAAAGTCTGTGTCAAAGGCGCCTGCAGAGGATGAATACTTATCTGTTGGATTTGTAAATTCATACTTTATTGTATCCCAACAATTTTGGACAACCGCCTCAACAAGGATCCCTTGGCGGAATCCTCTCCTAAAGATAAATCCGAGACAACCACTCGGTTTAACACATATTTAATCTGGATTCCATGCCTCAATTTTGAATAACCTGAGGTGTCATGGATGGCAAAAGGGACTCCATCGGCCATCCCCAAATACAACATGATGTGCCCTTTCATAGGAAGTATCGTCAAAGCGCCTAAGGCGTTACGTAAGCTATCAAGCCTTTCTTTATTTGTCGCTTTTTCATCAAAAGAAGCCAACTCTTGTCCCACCTGTGCCTGGTTTCTGGAATCCCGCGGTAGCTCTATACCGACGGTGGCGTAAACCATTTGTAAAAACCGGGAGCAATCCTGCTGCCCGTACATATCCCCCCACCCATAAGGTTTATCAAGCATAAGAAAAGCCTGTTCATAAATTGTTCTTGCGCTATAGGGCAAATATCCTTGATGGGCCTGTGTTTTGGGTATATAGCCTTTGACCAACTGCAATTGATTGTCTTTGCCTTTGACTGGGATCTGAACAACCCACTGATTATCATTTTCTTCCAATAAAGGAAATTTAACCCCCATACGGGCGTAATCATCAAATTGGGTCATTTGTTGATCTAAAAATAAATCGGCCTTGGAACTAGTGATAACGACGAAATCTTTTGTTTGCATAAAATTTTTGACTGAATTCATGTCCCCAATAGCAACATTATCCGCCTGAACCCATCCATCGCTTAAAGCAGAAAAAACGTAATACCATTTGCCGTCTTGGCTCTGGTGCACTATGGCGACTGGGCTTGCCACATCTAAAGCGCTATTTTGAAGCTCATCGAAATCGATGTCTCCTTTGTGTGCATAGAGACCCTCCACAGTAGGCAACACCCTTTGAGCAGCAAGATGTATGACTAACCCATAGCGGGGCTCGATACCCAAAACCACCCCGCTTAAATACATAGTATTTCTTACCTTATCCAAAAAATCATTGTCATCCTGGATTCCTTTGATGGTGTAATAACCCTTATTTGTAAAACTGCCAATATCTCTTTTGAAAACATCCATGAGCGATTCGGTCTGAAAATGATCCACCAAAGAAAAAATATCCTTGGTTAATTTTAAATGATCTCGGATATTTGCATTAAAGGCGTCTATCTGCCGGGGTGTCATGATGATTTTATCAACAGACGGATGCCTGGCTATCCAAAAACCCGCTGTGAGCATTGACGGCTTAATATGAGGCAACTGACTATCCGGCAGGCTTCTTTCGGCAGATAGGCCCCTTATAGGGGATGGGACGAGATAAGAATCTTGGCTGGCGCCTAAAACGATTGAAGGACAAAACAGTAAAAGTAATAAGATAACATGTCTGAGCAACATTACTTTATTGTATAAATTTTTTCTTTTAGCTAAAGCTTATTTCTTAAAATTATTTGTTCTTAATGGTTAAGAACTTGTTGGATCATTTACAGTGGGGACGGACCCACGTTCTCTTAAACGCTGCATAGCCTGGCGTAAGGCAGGAAGGTTACGGGCAAAATTCAAAGAAGCTATTAAACAAATTAATCCGCCCAAAAAAATAGTCGTTGTAACACCCATGCGATGGGCCAACCATCCCTCAATATAGCTGCCTATGGGAGTGGTTCCCATAAAACAAACTGTATAAAGGCTCATCACCCGCCCACGTTTATTGTCCTCAACAATAGTTTGCAAAACTGTATTACTGGCGGCAAATTGTATCATCATGCCAAATCCGACAAGCACCATACAAACCCATGACAACCACAAAATCTTAGAAAGCGCAAAAGCCATAAGTCCAAGGCCAAACAAAGCCGACGCCCCGGCCATGATGCGGCCAAGCCCTTTGATCCCCTGCCTTGAAGCTAAGTATATGGCGCCGCAAAGGGCCCCCAGCCCGGATGCCCCTATAAGAAACCCCAATGTATAGGCTGTACCATGAAAAATATCTTTGGCAAATACAGGCATAAAAAGCATATAGGGCATACCGGTCAAACTGACCGTGGCTATTAAAACTAAAATAATCTTCATAGGCATGTGCCCTTTAACGTACACTATTCCCTCCTGTATCCCCTGCCAGAGGCTTATTTGATGGGCAGGCACTTGCCGGGGTTGGATATTCATCTTTAACAAAGACACAATGACTGCCAAGAAACTTAAACCATTAAGCAAAAAACAACTGGCCTCCCCGGCTGAACCAATGAGCACTCCCGCAATAGTCGGGCCAATCAAACGCGCCGCATGTACCATGGATGAATTAAGGGCAATGGCATTGCCTAAATCTCCTTTGTGTTCGACCATATCAATGATAAATGCTTGGCGGGCAGGAATATCAACAGCATTGATAAGGCCCAGCACAAAAGAAAGAATCAAAACAGCAGGCACACTCATATGATGACTTACAAGCAACAGCCACAACAAAAAAGCTTGCAGCATTGAAGCTGTCTGGGTCAAAAGAAGCAGGCGTCGCCGATCCATGCGGTCGATGAGCACACCGGCTAGAGGGGTCAACAAAAAAGTCGGGATTTGACTTAAAAAACCAACCACTCCCAATAAAAAAGCAGATCCTGTCAATCGATAGACAAGCCAAGGCAAAGCTGTCAGTTGTAACCATGTACCGATAAGTGATACGCTTTGGCCGGCAAAAAATAAACGGTAATTGCGATAACGCAATGCCCGCCCAATGAACCTTAATGTTTCCATATTTTAGTCTGGGTAATAAAATTTAACAGGTGTCTGCACATCTGGATGCAAACTTTTATGCACAGGGCAAATGTGTGCAGAATTCTCCAACAAAACACGTTTATCCATCACAATTCCCTTAGGCATATAAATATCTACGCGAATAGTCCCAATCCTTCGCTCAGGAGTTGTCACCATATCTTTGCTAACATCGATCTTAAGACCTTTTAGGTCAATATTATGTCTATTGGCCGCAATGCCCATAACCGTTGCCATACACGAAGCCAAAGCCGCGGCCACCAGATCCGTTGGGGAAAAGGTCTCCCCTTTTCCCATATTGTCTTTAGGCGCGTCCGTCAAAATAATTGAACCGGATTGTTCGTGTACCATCCGGCAGCGCAAATTCCCCTCGTAAATAACGTTCATTTTGACCATATAATTCCTTTCCTTTAGGAAGATTATTACCTCCAATATTGAAAAATCCGGGTTCATTTCAACTAATTGTATGGAGAAAAATTTTCTGGGCAAGCAATTATTTTATTCGTACCGCAAGGCTTCAATGGGATCCAGCAAAGAAGCCTGATAGGCAGGCCATAGACCAAAAACTAACCCAACGACCAATGAAAAAACTGTTGCTAAAACGATTGAAAACAGAGAAATCTTAACTGCCCATCCGGCAAAAAAGGTCAAAAGTAAAGACACCCCCGCGCCAAAAGCCACACCCGCAAATCCACCGATTAAAGACAACATCACTGCTTCAATCAAGAATTGAATCATGATATCTTCACGATTGGCACCGATGGCCTTGCGCAGGCCGATTTCTCTGGTACGTTCAGTCACTGATACCAACATTATGTTCATAATACCGATGCCTCCCACTAACAACGATATGGCCGCAATAGAACCCAAAAGCATAGACATGGTCTTGGTCGTGGCCTCCAAAGTTGCTTTAATGTCAGCCATGTTGCGTACTTGGAAAGCATTGTCCTGTTCTTTCCCATTAATCCTGTGTCTTTTAACCAACAATCGTGTAATTTCACCCTGCATATCGTCTAACACATCTGCCGACGTTCCTTCCACATAAACAGAGTCTATATACTGCTTGCCCAGAACCCTGTACATAGCCGTCGTTATAGGAACCATCACAACATCATCCTGGTCTCTAAAGGTACTGGCCCCTTTAGAAGGTAAAATACCAATGACTTTAAAATTAACCGAATTAATCCTAATTTCTTCGCCCATCGGATCTTTATCGCCAAAAAGCTGCTGGACAACTGTCGTGCCCAAAACAGCCACCTTAGCACGGCTAGTAACTTCCTCTTTAGTAAAAAACCGCCCCATCTGGGGAACATAGGCACGCATAGGGGCATAATCTACATCCACCCCATCAACCTCCGTATTCCAGTTCTTACTGCCCGCTACAACCTGAACCCGCCCTTCAACAGTGCCGGAGACCCTTTTAACCTGATCCGACATCTGACGAATGGCCGCCACATCACCAAAATTTAAACGCGTCACGGAACCCGCCTGCACAGCTACCGGCCCTGGGGTAAAACTCCCGGGACGAACCATAAGTAAATTAGAACCTAAGAAGGCCAACTGGCGCTGGATAGATTCCTGGGCCCCTTGGCCTAAAGCCAGCATGGCAATAACTGCTGCCACGCCTATTAGAATGCCCAAAATAGAAAGCAAAGAACGCAATTTATGAGAAAACATAGCGTAAACAGCTTGTTTAAGTGAATCTAGCCACTTACCCACATCGTAAAAGGAAGAAACAGTTTTATCAATAAAGTTCCAATCTGTAGTTGGCATATGAGATAATGATCCTGTTGTCTGAGGTTGTTGAATTTCATCAGAAATAATCTGACCGTCTTTCATCTGAATCACCCGTTTAGCATAAACAGCCATGTCTTTCTCATGGGTGACCATCACAACGGTTTTCCCTTGATCATTGAGACTCTTTAGAATGGTCATGATTTCTTCTTTGCTTTTACTATCCAAATTACCTGTTGGTTCATCCGCCATCAGCAGCACTGGTTCATTAACCAAGGCACGGGCAATGGCCACCCTTTGCTGCTGACCACCAGAAAGTTCATTGGGCTTATGGGCAATACGGTCCTGAAGACCGACAGCCACAAGTTTTTCTTTGGATTTATCAAGATTATGGACAGAAGCATAAACCAACGGCAACCCGGCATTTTCTAAGGCAGTCATACGCGGCAGAAGATGGAATTGTTGAAATACAAAGCCAATAAGACGGTTACGTACAATAGCCATTTGTTCATCCGTAAGCTTTGTGACATCATAACCAGCCAATTTATAGTTTCCTGTATCAGGTCTGTCTAAAAGTCCCAACATATGCATAAGTGTAGATTTACCGGAACCGGAAGAACCCATAATCGCCACAAATTCACCCGTATTAATAGTGAGCGATACATCCCTCACCGCCTGTACTTTATAAGGTCCGATATGATAGGTCTTGGAAATATTTCTTAATTCAATCATAAAAAATTCACTTACCGGTGTCTGGAAGGCATGAAAGGATTGCTACCAGTCCTGATATTATTTAAAGAAAATTTCTTTGTATTAATAAGAACATCCTCGTCTTCTTTTAAACCGCTGACAATCTCTATTTTCTTATCATCGCTAATACCTGTCTGGACCTCTTGCATGACGGGCCTGGATTTGTCGGAAGAGCTAAGCCAGACAAAACTTTGGTCACCTCTTTTATTAATGGCTGACACTGGTAAAAGCAATACATGATTTTTACGCTGCACAATAAAATCTACATTGGCATTCATGCCGGAGCGGAAAAATGCAGGCACTTGTTGGGGAAGTAAATCCACATTATAAATGGTAACATTATTCACAGTGGTTGATTCGTAGTAAATATGATCGACAGTGGCCTTGATTTTAGTATCAGGGTAAGCATCTAAAGACACCACAGCATCCTGATTGAGTTTTATATTCCCGATATCAGTTTCATCAACTTGGGCACGCACAATCAAATGGTCAGAAAGGACGACAACGGCATCTGTAGTCGTTACTGTCTGGCCAGGCTGAGTGGTGGCCACAATCACCTGGCCGTCAATGGGGGCCAATAATGGAATGGGTTTATAAACATCCTGCCATTTTTTATATTCTGCTTGCCCTTCCCCACGGGCGGCATCCAAAAGGGCGGCACGGTCCGTTGAACTCATCCACGCTAAAATTTGTCCGGTTTTGACCATATCTCCTTCTTGGACAAGGACCTTTTCCACTCTTCCGTTGACCGGAGGCTTAATCTCAAGACGATTTTTAGGAAGGACTGTAGCGGTTGTCGTTATGACCGTCTGAATGGAACCGTAATAAGGATGGATGATCCTTTGGTTCTCTAGGTTTGAAGAGGATCTTCCCTTTAAAAACATCCAACCCCAAACGCCTATCATTACAATCCCAATAATAAAAACAATCGTCATAGGTTTCTTAATTTGCATATTCTATCGTCCTTCCTTGAGCTTCAGTCCAGTCGGCTTCAGCTAACAAGGCGTTAGCTTGGGTGTTTAAAAATGTTTTTTTACCGCTTACCAGATTATCTTCAATGATTGTCCAGTCATCGAAAGTCATAAGCCCGACAGAATACTGTTGTTCAGCAATCTTGGCGCGTTCCACGTCTGCATCTAGAAATTCCTTTTGTACATTAACCTGTTCAATAGCATCTTGCAGATTGAACCAATTTTGCTCCAAAGCCAGTACCAGGGTATCTTTGAGACTTTGTTCTTGCGCCTGCAGACCCCGTAAGACGCTTTTAGCTTGATCCAGTTGAGCTACCCTTGTACCACCTTCCAGTAGTGGCCAGGTCAATTTCAATCCTACATTGGTGTCGGCTACTCCGGGAGGCCAATGACTGTCACTTTTCCCGACCCCGCCTTCCAGGGAAACTGCCGGCCAAAAATTAGACTGATCAGATTTAACATTAAAAGAAACGGCGTTTATCTGTGCCATCAATTGCAACAACTGTGGATTGTTTTTAACCAAAGCTTCGAAATCGGGTGTTTGTTGATAATTAACGGTGATACCAAGAGACCCCTCAGCCTGCACGGGTTCTATGGTACGTGCACCGATTTCTTTAAGCAGATCTCTTTGGGCCACTTCCAAGCCTCGCTGGGCCTGATGAATTTCAAACTCAGCCTCAGCAAGATTTGCCTGAGCTGTCATTAAAGCCCCCTTATGTTCTATCCCAGAATTGTAGTACTTAAGTATCAGGTTCAAACTTTGCTTACGGATATCATAAATGTCTTTGGTGAGCTTTATAAGCTCTTGTCCCTTCAATAAATTAATAAAAGCAGTCCTTAAACGCAACCTCACTTGAGAGGAAACGAACTGAAAACCCCACTGGGAGGCTTTGACATTTTCCGCCGAGGCCTTAACATCGTTAATAGTTTTAAAACCGTCAAACAACAGCTGTGATCCTGAAACGCCGTAGGCATAAGTAGTAGAGTTCTCTTTTATTCCAGTCGCTGACGGTTGGGATTTTAATTGGGTTAAACTTAAACTTGTATCCGCCTGAGGCCACAAAGGGCTTGCCGTAATAATTTTAGCATCCAGAGATTGACGAATATTTTCTTTAGCAGAAATTAAATCAGGGTGATATTGGGAAGCCTGGCGAAGACAATCAGTCCATGTTAATTTTTCTTCAGCCCATACAGGTTGACAAATAAACAATATAGCAACCCATATAATGAACTTATTCATGTTCTTCATCTTTAGATGGTCTATCGCCATTAGCCCCACGCCCATCAGGCCCATGCCTCTTGAGTCTATGTTTCTCCATTAAAGAAATGAATTTGTTAAATTGGTCGGGCGTCAGAATTCTCCTGACTTCAAGAATGGAATTGAGCC
>JAJXTI010000030.1 GCA_021783915.1 bacterium | reverse complement strand
GCGTCCCTCAAATGGATGGAAATGAATGGAAATATGTTAAGGAATGCCTTGACACAGGATGGGTATCATCCGTTGGTAAATACGTCGAAGATTTCGAGCAGGTTGTGGCCAGGCACGTTGGAAGAAAATATGCAGTAGCCTGCGTTAATGGGACAAGCGCGTTGCATACAGCGCTGTTGTCTTTAGGGCTTAAAAATGATGAAGAAATCATCGTCCCAACCTTGACCTTTGCCGCTCCTGCCAATGTAGTCCGTTATTGCCAGGCCTATCCTGTCTTTATAGATGTTGAAAAAAAGTATTGGCAGATGGATGTTTTGAAATTAAAAGACTTTTTGAAAAAGGAATGTTCTTATAAAAATAAACGGCTGATGAATAAACATACCGGTCGGAGGATACGGGGCATCATTCCCGTTCATGTGCTTGGGCATCCGGTGGATATGGATCCTGTTATGGGTCTTGCGGCGGAGTTTGGTCTTTGGGTCATTGAAGATGCAGCTGAAAGTATCGGAGCGACTTATAAAGGCCAAAAGGTCGGCGCAATCGGGGACATGGGGTGTTTTAGTTTTAATGGCAATAAGATCGTTACGGCCGGAGGCGGAGGGATGCTTGTTACCGACAGCAAGGAGTTGGCTGATCGGGCCCGCTATTTGACTACGCAAGCTAAGGATGATTCAATTGAATATGTGCACCATGAGATCGGTTATAATTATCGGCTGACGAATTTACAGGCCGCAGTCGGGGTGGCTCAGATGGAACAGTTGGGTAAATATATTCAAGTTAAATATAAAATAGCCTCACGTTACGAAAAAGAGTTAGGAAACATTTCAGGGCTAACTCTTCCTCGCCAGGCTCCGTGGGTGAAATCTATTTGGTGGTTATATACTATTTTGGTAAATGGAAAACGTTACGGTAAAAGTAGCCGCGTTCTGTTGAAGAAATTAGCTGATAAGAATATTCAAGCACGACCTTTATGGCACCCTTTACACAGTCTTAAGCCTTTTCAAAAATGTTATGCCTATCGTATTGAGATGGCTGATTATTTATATGAAGAGGCCTTAAGTCTGCCATCCTCTGTTAAACTTTCAACTAAAGATCAGATCAAGATTATCCAAGCCATCAAGGATGAAGCATATGGCTAGTCTGACTAGGCCAATTTATGTTGAATTTCTTACAATTCCATGTTTAGTTCTTAATGTTCTTCCTGCTTTGAGGCGATCTCTTTCTGTTGTTCATGATCGACGGCCATCTTTATACATATTTGATACTACGTGGAGCGCACTTTTATTAGCTCGGGTGGTAGGATATTTGTTTAAGTTTAATGTACAGGTAATTTTATTCCGGATGGAAGATGTGCGCGATGAAGAGGGGGCCTCTGCCTTATTAAGAATTCTTCATAAGGATTTGGGGCAGTTGCAGTCTTTAATCTTAAATCAAGATACAACGCAGAAAATATTTGAATCTTTAGATAAAAGAACGAGAATGACGGCATATTTGGCCAAAGCACCAATTTTCCCTCATGATGTTTATGGATCTGAAAAGCATATAGAATTATGGCATGTCCTGGCATTGATTCAAGCGGTAGTTTGGCATAGAAAAAGAAATTTACAGGAGTTCGATGGAGGTAAACTATATATTTATAATAGGCCTTTTAAAGAGGCTCTCATTGAATATGCCGATAAGTATGATATTCAATTACATTTTTTAAGCCCTTTTAAACTCCAGCACCCTACTTTTAGGAAACTCAAATCTTTGTTTGTCAAGTTTGATCTAAGGATGTGTCGGGTATTGTTTAGATACATGCAAAACCTGATCAGGAAAGGATCAGATGGAGGAAATGTTCATCCAGGTCGATCGCGTCTTATGACTGAATATTTTGGGCAGTTTAATCTTGATCGTCCAGAATGCGTATCTGACCTTTTTTTTCTTACCCCTGATGGCGTGCAGGGAAAAGATGTCTGCCTTGTTTTTAATAACAGATTGGATCCCGTCGACAGGATCAAATGGGAACAGATGTCCGAGCAGGGGGTATTCGCGGTTTCCCGCAGCGTCCAGTCGAGTCTTGTTGATGAAAAAAAAGTTCCTGTATTTCGATACCAGCCTCAGCTAGGTCCCGTTGAAGAATTTCCGGTGCCATGGCGTATTCATGTGACTGAATATCAGCGGCATCGAGACTATTGGAACAAGTTTTTTCGCACGTATAACATTAAACTTTACACCACATGGTATAAATACGATGTTACCCATATGGCCATGACCGATGCCATCAGCGATGTTGGAGGAATTTCGAGCGTGTATCAACGTTCCTATGAATCCAACCCATCATCGGTTTTTGCTGTGGGTAGTGATATTATTTTCGGCTTTTCTTCTCAAGGGCATGAAGTACACTTAAAAAGTGGTTCGGACTTTAAATATCATATTGCGATCGGATATATCGGTGATAACAGGTTCGCGCATTTGCGTTCTTTGGCTCAAAAGATCAGAAATCAGCTTTACCGGCAAGGGGTGGAACGCATCATTGTTTATTTTGATGAAAATTCTGTCAGTGATGGCCGTTGGTTTATGGGACATCAAACAATGCGTGAAAATTATACATTTTGGTTAAATCGGCTTTTTGAAGATGAAAAATTAGGAATAATATTTAAACCTAAAGTGCCTGGAGACTTACACCAAAGATTAGGGCCTGTGGCAAATTCTTTACGTAAAGCGGAACAAACAGGACGATGTTATGTTTTTTATGAAGCTGAAGGGCTTTTTCATGGGGCGTTTTCTCCGGCCGCTGCCGCCATGGCGGGAGATATTTCTATCCAAGAGTGTTTATGGGCTGGGACAGCGGGTATCGAAGCTGCTTTGTCTGGTGCCAAGACTCTTCTTCTTGATGCGGAAGGATGGCCATCAAGTCCTTTGTATAGGCTTGGTGTTAATGTTGTCTTTAAAGATCGACTGAGCCTTTGGCGAGCTTGTCAAGACCATTGGAAGACTCTTGGCGGGAATCCTAATCTAGGAGACTGGTCTTCCATGATAAATGAGTTAGATCCATTTCACGACGGGAAAGCGGCCGATCGAATGAGCCAGTATTTAAAATGGCTTTTGGAAGGATTACGTAAGGGAGAAAGTAGAGAAAATGTTATGGCCATGGCCGCTGAACGCTATGCTAGGCAATGGGGTAAAGATAAGATTCAAGGACACAGATAAGAATTGGACATGTCTATTATAGATGTGAGTCTTCTCAAGGGTTTTGCAGCAAGAAGTGTTGATGACCTTTCCGAAACAATGATGGTACGAGAGAATCTTGATAGACTTCATTCTGGTTCAGATTTTGATACTATCTTTCTTATGATGAAAGAATTTTGTTATGATTTTAATGGAAAACAAACCAGATTTTTAAAGAAAGTCATGGGTTTTAGATGATCAAGGACAGAAATTATCTCCATTGCTCAGAAGGAAGGATTCAAAGTTAGAAATATATATTATGGAGGCTATGGTGTTGAATTATCCAGAAGTACACTGGCGAGCCGAATGCCCTTCTTAATTAAAATGTTCACCCGATGGGATCCTTTTTTAAAGGCGTTTAATAAACATTACTGTCTTTGAATTCCTTTTAGCGTAAATATGCAGATTATTAAGTATGTCGATGGATGGTTTACTTGAATGACGATGTATCTTGTGCGAAAATGAATTCGGTTTTAAGGAGAAGTTGTGGTCATTGTTACTAACGTTAAGAAATATATTAGATCTAAAGCCGAGACAAATCTGATTGCCCGTCAGATTCTTATTAATTATCGTGAATGGATTTATAGGTCAGGACAAAAAGGGATTGTTACCAAGGTGCCATTTGGTATTCTCAACGTTGAATTGACCAACAAGTGTCCTATGAAATGTGTCATGTGTGCAAGGACCAATAATATGACACGTTCTCAGGGGTTGATGGAATTAGAGACTTTTAA
Source organism: bacterium (assembly GCA_021783915.1). Lineage (GTDB taxonomy): Bacteria > Omnitrophota > Gorgyraeia > Zapsychrales > Fredricksoniimonadaceae > JACQCF01. The sequence continues at coordinate 13,585 of JAJXTI010000030.1, read as the reverse complement.
GTTAGTCGTTGATGAATATGTTTCAGTTAATCCAGAGCGCGCAAGAACCTATGATTTTTGGCTTCATCATTTTGGTGAAAGCTTGGTCCATCCTGAATTTGGTAAGTTTATCCGTTATGCTGTTTCCAAAAATATGAAGGTGGGTTTGTCGATTAATCCCATTATGCTATCGGCAGAGACGTCTCATGATCTTTTGACTTCTGGTATTTCGAAGCTTATCGTTTCTCTGGATGGGCATGATAATGAATCTTTTTTAAAAATCCGAGGCCTTCGTGATGCTCATGAGAAATCTAAAACTAATTTCTTGGTTTTTTTGAAAATGAAGAAAGAATTGAACAGTAAAACCAGGATTATTCTAAGAATGATAGACTTTAAGATGAATCGTGAAAGTATTAAACAGGCAAGTGATTTTTGGAAATCCATTGAAGGTATTGATGAATTTACAGTAAAGAATTTATGCACATGGAATGGGGATGCTGCGGATGTCAATGCCCTTTCTGTAATGAAGAGCAATAACGAAGAATTACGTAAGGTTTATAATGTCGTTGGTTGTCATAACCCATGGCAGCAGGTGTCGGTGACTTGGGATGGGGAAGTGGTCCCTTGTTGTTATGATTATGATAAGAAGTATGTATTAGGTGATGTCAAGAAAGAGTCTTTATCCCAGATATGGAACGGCGAACGCATGCAAGCTCTTCGGAAAGAATTTCTTTCAAATAACGTCCAAAATTTTTTATGTCGTCAATGCCCTGTGTTGTACCCGCCTCTGGATCATAAGGACGATGTCTAATTTTCAAGAGGAGGGATTTTTAGAGTTCAATGGTTAAAATTTATACGATTGAGGACGTCTCTCTTTTAAGTCATCTTGATTTTTCCTTAGCATCCAAGGATTCTTCTAAAACTTGCCTTATTATTAATGCAATACCTATCGCTCTAAAGCAATTCCTCCAAGAGGGAAAACTAATCTTTGTCAGCCCACCGCAGTACTCACCAGATGAGCAAATGGCGTTTATTCAAGAATACAATGCATTGATTGCTTCCTTGAGTCAAGAGAATAAGGGCCTCTTATGGTGGGCGACTGACCTTTCTTCCCGGAATCACTATACCTGTCTGGTTCCAGAGTATCTGCAAGACTTAAGAAATATATTTTATTTTCTAAAATCAAATACAAAACCTTGCATTGTGGTGGTGGAACCCAGGGAAGGCCTTATTGTCAGCAAGCTTGTGGATATCTTAAGCAGCCAAGGGTATCGCGTAGTGTCTCGAGTATCCAAGTTTAATCAATCCTTACGCCATTTTGCTCGAAGGGTTAAGAAAGTTTCAGGTCTTTTATACTTTGGGACAAAGTTTTACATTCGTCTTGTACAGGCCAAAATGAATCTTACCAAATACCTTAATCAAAAACTTCAGAAAGACAACTCCTATTATGTTTTAAAGACATTTACGTATGATTCGTCATGGACTAAAGAGGGCGAGTATAAGGACTCTTTCTATGGACGATTACCTTCCTTTTTAAGCAACCAAATGAAAGTTTTAATTTTTGCTAACGTTCTAGGCGATTATAAAACTTCTTTAAAGAAGATCAAGGAAAGTGACCAGCTTATTGTTCCCCTGGAATATTTCTTATGCTTCAAAGATATTGTTCAAGCTATCAGCCGGATTTTTATGTATCATCCTTCAGTCAGTAGTCGTCTTATGTTTGGCGGTTATGATGTTTCTAATATTGTTCGTAAAGAACTTTTTTTTACCCTCAATGGCGTGCAGCTTTATAACCTGCTTCATTATTTTGCGACCCAAGGATTGTGCCACAATTATTCTATAAATACCTTCTTAATGACTTATGAAAATAATCCCTGGGAAAGAATGTGTACATTAGCGGTAAGAGAGAGCGCTCCTAAGGCTTTAATAGGAGGGTATCAACATTCGGTAGTTCCCCAGGCAGCACTCAATATGTTTATTCATCCTTCAGAGAAGGGATTTATTCCGTTGCCGGATCAGGTTTTAACAGTGGGTGAAATTCCAAGAAATATTTTGCTTTATTATGGGGATTATAGCCAATTGCCCGTTACAAGTGCTTGTGCTCTGCGTTATGAATACTTGTTTCAACTACGGCCTCTTGCCCGGCAGTCAAGGAAGCAAACCCTGCTTGTTCTTGATGGCGTTCCTCAGACTGTTCAAATGCTGAAAGTTGTTCTTCATCAACTAAAGAACAGCGGCTATAAGTTGAGATTAAGGGCCCATCCAGCTTTGCCATGGCAAGAATTGCAACGCCACACCCATTGGGAGAGGAGTGAGTGGCCTAACGTAGAAGTTTCCACCTATTCTTTGCAAGAAGATTTATTATGGTCTGATACGGTTATTTACTGGCAAAGCGCCGTGGTGTTAGAAGCCATGAGAATGGGGAAGCCGGTCATTCATTTTAAGTCGGAAGATATTTTAAGTTATGATCCTTTATTTCAGTCGGATGCTTTAAAATGGAGCGTTAGTCAAAACGATAGTTTGGTGGATGTCATCATATCCATTGAGCAAATGGATTCGTCCACTTATCAGCAGCAATGGAAAGAAGCGAACGCCTATATTGAACGGTATTTTCATCCCGTGACGCCTTTGACTCTCGCATTATTTAAGTTTGACGCACTCAAGTCATTGCATTAAAATGACTTCCTTAAAAAAGAGAAAATACGAGAATGACCAAAATCAGTCCAAAAATTTATGATGAGCAGAAAATCTGGGGTCTTGATGGGAACGAGACCTATTTCATGACGAACCGCAGTAATGTGGATCATTTATATCGTTCTGAGAAGTTTTTCATGCCCGAAGTTCTTAAAAAAGTGCGTAATTGCCTGGATGTAGGATGCGCCTGTGGAGATTTTAGTGCCATTTTTAAACATTATAATTCTTTGGTGGACTATACAGGAGTCGATATGATTGAGCGATTAATCCATATTGCCCAGGAACGTCACCCTCAATCTCATTTTGAAGTTGCAGATGGAACCAACCTGAGTTTTAAAGACAATTCGTTTGAACTGGTCCATTCCAGCGGTATTCTGCATTTGAATTCCCGTTATCAAGATATTGTCCGTGAAATGTACAGGGTCTCTTCCAGATATTTATTATGTGATTTTCGGTTAACGGATGGTCCACAGGTAATTGGTCAAATGGATGTTAATTTAGTTGGTCAGAATAATATCCTTCAAACATTGCCTTATTATGTCGTTAATTTTAAAGAACATATGGATTTTTTAAAGTCCTTGAGTCCTTCACCTGTTCGTATTGAAGTCAAGGGGTATATGCATTCACCATCTAAGAATGCGCATATTCCTTTAAGAAATATTTACATGGCATTTTTTTTGATGACCAAAAACCCTCAAAAACCAAGCAATTGCCAGATAGAGATCAATTTAGGCCTATAATGAAGAACTTAATCAGAAAAATTTTTTCTCCTTCGCAACGCCAGCAACTGTACCGCTGCCTTGATCGGTCTTCTTTAGGGTTTGAGAAGGTAGGAGCCTCGGTCATCAATGTTTTGCCTGCAGGGATGAAAGTTTTCTTAAGAAGCCATCTTAAAGTTGTCAAAGAAATGGACTATCCTAAAGAACGGGTTTTATTGAATGTTTCTTCTTCGATGGAGAATAAAGTGAGACTTCATTCCTGCCGTAAAGAACCGGAAACCATCCAATGGATTGAGGTATTTTTCAAAGACATGGATGTGTTTTTTGACGTAGGAGCCAATGTGGGAGCTTATTCTTTGGTGGCAGCCAAACATTTTAAGGGAAAGGTTTCTGTTTACTCCTTTGAACCATCTTTTTTGAATTTTCCCCAATTGTGTACCAATATTTATCTGAATCAATGTTCCGATAGCGTCATTCCGTTTAATATTGCGTTTTCCAACAAAACGAATCTGGACTTTTTTAATTACAGGACCTTGATCGTAGGGGGGGCCATGCATTCTTTAGGTGAGGCCAAAGACGATTTCAACGAACATTTTGTCCCTGTGTTTAAACAGGCGATGCTTAGCTATACCATGGATGATTTTATCCAAGAGTTTAATTTGCCCATTCCTCAGCACATCAAAATCGATGTGGATGGAAACGAATGGCTTATTTTACAAGGGGCTGAAAAAACTTTAGAGAGTTCAAAGGTGAAGAGTATACTGATTGAAATGGTGGAAGGCGAGAAGCATATTTATGATTATATCCTTAAAAAAGGATTTACACTGCACCAGCGTTTTACACAAAAGGATCCAAGATTGTCCAATTGTATTTTTAAAAAATAGAAGCTTATGATACAACCCAAGAAATATTTAAGAGATTTAACGCGCACACCGATTACTCCGGAAGACCGTATTGGCAAGGTCCATCGTCTGGACCGTAATGAACGTACGACGGCGTTCCCCCCGGAGCATCTGGCCAAAATTCTGGCTATGATCACTCCTGATGAAGTGACGGCTTATCCGGAAGTGGAACCTTTTTATCATAAGCTGGCTCAATCGCTTGGTGTGCACCGGGAAGAACTTTTAATTGCCAGCGGCTCAGATACCAATATCAAAATGGTTTTCGAAGTATACGTGGAAGAGGGCGATGAGGTTGTCGTCATTTCTCCTACCTACGGTATGTATGTGGTCTATAGTAAAATGTTTGGGGCAACAGCCAAAGAAGTTTTTTACAATTCCAATTTATCGTTGCCAATTTCTAGAGTTTTGGAAGCAATTAGTCCAAAGACCAAGCTTGTCACCATTGCCAACCCCAACCATACCGGTACTGTTATCCTTCAGGAAGACTTGATCAAGGTCATTCAAGCAGCTCAAAAAGTAAATGCTTTAGTTTTGATGGATGAAGCCTACCATTATTTCTATCCCCAAACGGCACTTAATTTTATCCATAAATTCGACAACCTTATCATTGTCCGTACGTTTTCCAAAGCTTTTGGGATTGCTCCCTTACGCGTTGGGTATATGGTCAGTAATAAAGAAATCATTAAGCAGTTATATAAGGTCAAACAGACCCACGACATCACATTTTTCTCCGCCAAAGTCGGCAGTTATTTATTAGACCACCTGGAAATCATGCATGATTATGTACGAGAAGTCAGGGAAGCCAAAGAATATTTATATAAACGTCTACCTACAATGGATTGTGATGTTTTAAAGAGTGAGGCCAATTTTGTATTTTTTAAGGTCCCGACAAGGATTGATCCTAAAAAGGTATTAATTGATTTAGAGCAGAAGAAGGTAGTTCTTAAAGGCCCTTTTAATCAGGTGCCATTCTCAGGGCATTTGCGTGTGACGGTCGGCACTGTGGAACAAATGACCATGATGTGCGATGCTCTGGTGGTATCGATAAAACAATAATGATGGAGATTTTGGCATGAATCCGATGTCGAGTACAAAAAAGGTAGTTGGCGTCATTCCCGCTCGTATGCAATCATCCCGTTTTTATGGTAAACCATTAGCGAAGATTTTAGGTAAGGAAATGATTCAATGGGTGTATGAGATTTGCATGGGCTGCAAGAACCTTAAGGATGTATATGTCGCTACTGATCATAAAGATATTCAGAAATTTTGTGAAGCTAAGAAAATGCGTTATATCATGACATCCCCACAGCATAGGAATTGTTCGGAAAGATCCAATGAAGTATGCCAAAAGGTAGGTGCTGATTATGTGGTAGAGATTCAAGGGGATGAGCCGACGCTTTTGTCTCAGGATCTGGATGATTTTATCGAGGGAGCCTTTACATTTAAACAATTTGATGTGGTCACCCAATATGCAAATATCACCGAAGCTCAAGCGCATGATCCGCAGATTGTCAAACTAGTGGTTGGCCCTGATAACAAAGCACTGTTCTTTTCCCGTTCGTGCATTCCGCATAATTTTAAAAATCAGAAACCAAAATATTATAAGCAGGTGGGGCTATATTTATGGCCTGCGGCTGCTATCCGTCGTTTTTCTCAAACACCCAAAGGCTATTTAGAAAGCATTGAAGATACGCATATGCTGCGTTTGATTGAATATGGCTTTGATGTGCGTTTGGTGTATACCAAGATTGATACTGTGGGGGTGGATGTTCCTGAGAATATCACCCAAGCGGAGGAGTTTTTACGTAAACGTCAACACAGTATTGTCAAAATTTAGGAGGAAGGTCTTGAGTAAAGTATTAAAATTAGGGATTATTGGCTGTGGCCGGGTGGCATTTCATCATGCGGAGATGCTCAAAGGTATTGATGAAATAAAATTAGTGGCCTGTTGTGATTTAGTTGAAGATAAAGCAAAAAGCCTAGCAGAAAAAACGGAGACTAAAGCCTACACGAATTACCATCAAATGTTGGATAAAGAAGGCCTGGATATGGTCACATTAGCCACCCCGACAGGTGCGCACTATACTCATACCAAAGATATTTTGAATTATAGACCAATTCATGTCCTCCTAGAAAAACCAATGGTTCTTCGTATTGCTCATGGGTTGGAATTAAATACTTTGGCGTATAAAAAAGGCGTTAGCATTTTTCCTGTTTATCAAAATCGTTTTAACACGGCGGTTCAAAGAGTGAAATCTGCGCTTGTGGCAGGGGAATTGGGGGACGTTGTTTTAGGGACAGTAAGAGTGCGCTGGTGTCGTCCTCAACGGTATTATGATCTAGCTCCTTGGCGTGGAACTTTTTCCATGGATGGAGGCGCTCATGTAAATCAAGGCATTCACTATATCGATATCCTCCGTTATTTAGCTGGAGAAATCGAGGAGGTCCATTCGTTATTTGCCCAACTGGGCGCTAAACTGGAAGCAGAGGATACAGGGGTAAGTATTGTTAAATTTAAAAATGGCGGACTGGGCCAGATTGAAATTACCATGGCTGCGAGGCCGGATGACTTTGAAGCTTCTGTATCTATTGTCGGAAGCAGGGGTCTTGCCGTCCTTGGGGGAATTTGTACGAATAAACTGGAGACCTTTTCTCCATCTCCGGCTGATCAGACTCGATGCAGTGAAGAGGTTCCTATGGCTTATGGGTTGAGCCATCGAAGGGTTTATGAGATGTTAGCTAAAGCTATTGTACATGGAGGGAATGCGCCAGTAGAATTCGATGATGGCCTTAATACAATTAGGCTTTTACACGCGCTTTATAGAAGCAATGAGGAACACCGTTGGGTACGTTTGGATGAGGAAGTAGAATCCAAACGCTTAGGGGAAAGTAATAAACAATTGCTGGCCCAATATTTAATTAGATAACCAGGAGAGAAAGTGATTAAGAAGTTAAGAGTTGGTATTGCTGGCCATGGAGTTGTCGGGAGAATTAGGCATCAATTTATCGACATGCATCCAGGGATGCATGTCACGGCAGTTTGTGATCAGGATTTTGTTAATCCAATTAATAGATTAAAAGATGTTCGCTGTCTGAGAAATTATAAAGAATTGCTTCAAGAACCTTTAGATGTACTTTTCGTTTGTTTGCCTAATTATTTGGCCCCTGAGGTAACCATTGCTGGGCTTGAAAAAGGGCTCCATGTGTTTTGTGAAAAACCTCCAGGCAAAGATATGGCTGATATCCAGCGTGTGATCGCCTGTGAGAAAAATCATCCGGGGCAGAAATTAATGTATGGTTTTAATCACCGTTATCATGACTCTGTGCGTAAAGCCATGCAGATCATTAAGAGTGGCCAGTTTGGTAAGATCCTTAATCTGCGCGGTGTTTATGGTAAATCGAAGATCATTCGTTTTGATTCTGACTGGAGAACTAAGCGTGCTTTGGCAGGGGGGGGGATATTTTTGGACCAGGGTATTCATATGGTCGATCTGATGCGTTTATTTGCGGGGGAATTCATGGAAGTAAATAGTTATGTCTCAAATAACTTTTGGAAGCATGATGTAGAAGATAATCTTTATGCCTTGATGCGTACAAAAGAAGGGATTGTGGGGATGCTTCATTCTTCGGCAACTCAATGGAGGCATTCATTTAATTTGACAATTAATATGACCAAAGGTTCCCTAATCCTTGCAGGGATCCTTTCAAGTTCGAAGTCCTATGGTGCCGAAACAATTACCATCGTCCATTCGAGGGACAAAGATGCTGGAGATCCTTACGAAGAAATGATCCGTTATAATGAGGACAATTCCTGGCACAATGAGGTTTTTGATTTTTTTAAGGCTATTTTAGAGAATAAAAGAATTACGCAAGGCAGTAGCAAGGAAGCTTTGGAAACAATGCGGACGGTCTATCGTATTTATTATGCTGATAAAGAATGGCGAGAACGTTGGGGGATTCCTAATCCAGATAAGGAGCGTTTATGAATACGTTAGAGAATCTCTATAAAGGCAATAAGGATCAGGTAGATTATTCCAAAGCCTATGTTTCCTATTTGATCGATATTTTAAATCAGCTTGATCATAAAACAGTAGCTCGTATCATTGAGATTTTTCAGAACGTTGATAAAGAAAGAAAGAGGGTTTATTTTGCCGGTAATGGGGGAAGCGCCTCAACCTGCGGTCATTTTGTCAATGATTTGCATGCGGGATCTTTACGTCATGGCGGGGGGGGATTTCGTTTGATTGACTTAACAAGCAATATTTCTTCGGTAACGGCTTTGGCCAACGATCTCGGTTACGAAGAGATTTTTGTCCGTCAAATTGACGGTGTCATGAATCCGGGGGATGCTTTGGTAGTCATTTCCGCTAGCGGTAATTCTAAGAATCTTGTCAGGGCCGTGGAATGTGCCAAGCGCCAGGATGTGAAGACCATTGGTCTCTTAGGTTTTGATGGAGGGATTCTTAAGGGGCTTTGTGATCTTAGCCTGGTAGTTTCAACGGCCCAAGGACAATATGGCCCAGTTGAAGACATTCATCTAATATTAAATCATTTAATTTCTACATTTCTAACGTTTAGTAAGAAATGCAATTCCTAAATAATTCATGGATAAAAATGAAATAAATAGATATTTGGCAATAGCTATGGATGTTGCGAAGCGTGCGGGAGACTATCTTGCTTCTCAAATTCTTAAGGAGAAGATAGTCGATGTAGATTTACCCCATGACCTTAAGTTACAGGTAGACAAAAGATCTGAGAAAATCATTATGAATTATTTAAAAGAGCGAACAAATTTTTCCATACTATCGGAAGAAAGCGGGATGTTGGAGGGACAAGAAAAGCAGTTTTGCTGGATCGTAGACCCTTTAGATGGAACGATCAATTATTCTCGGCAGATTCCTTTGAGTGCTGTTTCCATTGGTCTTTGGCAGGGAGAGAGGGCGGTTTTGGGTGTCATTTACGATTTTAATCGCCAGGAAATGTTTTCAGGAGTCATGACACAAGGTGCGTGGCTGAATGAAAAAACAATCGGCGTTAGTTCGACCCGGTATAAAAAAGAAGCTGTGGTAGCTACAGGTTTTCCAAGTCAGACAGATTTGTCTCTTGTGAATGCTCAGGATTTTAGCAAACATTTAAATGAATATAAAAAGATCCGTTTACTGGGAACCGCTGCTTTATCATTGGCCTATCTAGCGGTAGGTCGTTTGGATGGTTATTTTGAGAAAGATATTATGCTTTGGGATGTTGCTGCTGGCGTTGCCATAGTACAGGCAGCAGGAGGACAATGTCATTTGAATAAGACTTCTCGGTCCTATTGTTATCAGGTGAAAGCCAGTAATGGGTTATTAGAAATTTAAACGACTATGTCTTCTCGTATTTTTATTGCTAGTTCCGTTTTTGCTGAATTTGATGATCGTCCTTTAAAGCTCATCAAAGATAGTGGCTTGAGTATAATTCGCAATGAAACAAAAAAACGTTTAACCCAGCAAGAATTGATAGCACAGGCTAAGAATGCAGAAGCTGTGATCGCAGGATTGGAAATTTATGATACACAGGTACTAGAACATTTGACTGATTTGCGTTGCATCAGCCGTTGCGGGGTGGGAGTTGATAATATAGACATGGTGTTGGCCCAGAAAAAAGGGATCGAGGTCTTTACTACCCCTGATGTAGTCACTGGCCCTGTTGTTGAACTGACCTTGGCCATGATTTTAGATTTATTGCGTAAAGTCAGCCAGCACTCGGTCTTGATGCGCCAGCACAAATGGCAAAGAATTATGGGCCAGCAGCTAGCTGGCAGGACAGTGGGTGTCATCGGCTTGGGCCGTATTGGTCGCAAAGTTGCCGAGGTCCTGTCACAGCTGGGAGCTCGGGTGATTGGATATGATATCCATCCGGATCCAGCGTGGGCCCAGAAGGGGAACATTTTTTTAGTGGACCTTAATCAAGTGATCTGTTTATCTGATATTTTGACCTTGCATTTGGCCGTTGACCATAAAAATCCGTTTGTTTTGACAAACAGGCATTTTAAATCCATGAAACCGGAGGCCTTGATCATTAATGTGGCCCGGGGGGCTTTTGTGGATGAGGCCGCCTTGCTCCAAGCATTACGAAATGGACACCTCGCAGGGGCGGCCTTGGATGTGTTTGAGCAAGAACCTTATCAGGGGCCGTTATGTGATCTGCCCAACGTGATTTTGACTCCCCATGTAGGGACTTTTACCAAACAGGCCCGTATTGACATGGAAATACAGGCGGCCAAAAACGTTGTCAATTTTTTTAGTAAGTGTAATTTAAAATAAGAGAGGAACTTATGAGGATTTTATTAACAGGAGCGGCGGGGATGCTGGCAGCAGAAGTTGTCCCTGAGTTAAAGAAGAACGGTTTTGAGGTATTTGGCTACGACATTAATCAACGTTTGCCGGATATCCAAGCCCTCGATATTACTAATGCGCAGGTAGTTTTTAAAACAGTCCAAAACATTAAACCTGAATATATTTTTCACCTGGCAGCGGAAACCGACGTAGACCGTTGTGAAAAAGATCCAGACCATGCCTTTAGGGTCAATACCCTTGGAACGGAAAATGTAGCCTTGGTATGTCAGAAACTGGGTATCAAACTACTTTATATCAGCACTGCCGGTGTTTTCTTTGGTGATAAACAGGATCCTTACACAGAGTTTGACATACCTAATCCGGCCAATGTTTACGGTGTCAGTAAGCTGCAAGGAGAAATTATTGTCCATAACTTATTAAGTCAATATCTTATTGTACGCGCAGGATGGATGGTTGGTGGTTGGGAGATTGATAAAAAGTTTGTCTATAAAATCGTACAACAATTAAAAGAAGGGAAAATGGAATTAAGGGTAGTCGCTGATAAATTTGGCAGCCCTACATTCACCAAGGATTTCGCTAAAAATTTGGTGGCTTTAATCAAGACGGAACGTTTCGGTCTTTATCATATGACCAATAAAGGGGCAGGGTCTCGACATGATATTGCCGTTAAGATTGTTGAGTTTATGGGGCTTGGCGATAAAGTTAAAGTACATCCAATTAATTCCGCGGAATATCCTTTGCCAGCGCCCCGCGCCCGCTCCGAAATGATGCGTAGTTATAAATTAGATCTTATTGGTTTGAACATGATGCCTCACTGGGAGAAATCCTTGGAGGAATACATACGGTTGAACAAAAACAGATGAAGAAGGTCAGTGTCATTATTCCTGCTTATAATAAGGCAGAATACACCCGTCGAACTGTGGAGAGTATTTTGGCGCAGACGTATTCGAATATTGAAATCTTAGTTGTCGATGATGGTTCCAAAGACAATACGGCTGCCATCATGGCCGGATATAAAGATCACATTCGATTTATTGAAAAAGCCAATGGAGGAGCTTGTAGCGCGCGCAATGAAGGTATTCGAAAAGCGACCGGTGAGTGTGTTGCCTTTCTCGACTGCGATGATCTTTATTGTCGTGAAAAGATTGAAAAGTGCGTCAATTATCTTGAAACAAACCCTCACTTTGGTTTTGTTTACACAGGGGCGTATTTTATTGATGAACATGATGCCGTAGTAGGCCAATATGACCATCCGTGTAGCAAGGAAGGTCATATAGCGACAGATCTTGTATTGGGAAATTTTATTTGTAATTCCACAGTGGTTGTTAAAAAAACCATCTTAGATAAAGTCGGTCTTTTTGATGAGACTATTTTCCCGCCAGCAGATTGGGACTTGTGGTTACGTTTATCTCAAGTCTCCCAGGCTGGGTATTTAAGAGAACCTTTGACCAAATACCGAATTGTAGATAATTATATTTTTAACCGTTTGGAACAGGCCAGACGTGAAGAAATTTATGTTTTAGAAAAATTTTTCAAATCATCCGCTGACTGCGGAGTTTTAAAGAATCGCGCTTTTTCTAATTTTTATTTACGTTTTGCACAAAGTGCTTTTATCAGCGGTGATAGGCAGAAATTTTGGACCGATTGCAAGCAATGTTTTAATATCCACCCTTGGAACATCAAACTGTATGCTATAGTCTTGGCTGCTTTATTGATGCCACAAAAACTTCAAAAGGAACTGGAAAGAAAGATTTTAAGGGGGAAAGCATGATCCAAGGAGTAAAAGTTAAGCCGTTAAGAATCATTCCTGATAACCGAGGGAAACTGATGGAAATGCTGCGGTGTGATGATTCAATGTTTGAAGCTTTCGGTCAGGTCTATTTTACAACTGCCTTGCCCGGTGTCATTAAAGCGTGGCATCACCATAAACATCAGGCAGATAATTTTGTTTGCGTGGCCGGCCGGGCCAAGGTTGTCTTATATGATGCTAGGGAGAGTTCATCGACATTTAAAGAAATTAATGAATTTTATTTAAGTTTAGATGAACCCAAGTTGGTCCATATTCCTATAGGTGTTTATCATGGTTTTAAATGTGTCAGTTCAACCGAGTGTATGATCATTAACGTGATCACCAAGGTATATGATTACAAGAATCCGGATGAATTTCGGGTTGATGCCTTTGCCCCACAAGTAGGTTATGACTGGAACAAAAATTAAACGAGGTGTGAATATGAAAGGGGTCATTTTAGCAGGTGGCTTGGGGAAAAGATTGGAACCGTTAACCCACGTCACTAACAAGCACCTATTACCTGTTTATAACAAGCCTATGATTTATTATCCTTTACAGACACTGGTTGATGCTGGGATTAATGAGGTTTTGATTGTCACCGGAGGCCATCATGCGGGTGATTTCTTGCGTCTTTTGGGTAATGGTGAGGAATTCGGCTTAAAGGATTTACGTTATGCGTATCAAAAAGGGGAAAGGGGTATTGCGGATGCTTTACGTTTGGCCGAGAATTTTGTCGATGGGGGAAAATTTGTGGTAATTTTAGGGGATAACGTGACGAACGCCTCGATTAGACCATTTGTGGAGAAATTCCTTCGGCAGCCTACGGGAGGAAGGATACTGCTTAAGAAGGTCAATGACCCTCAGCGTTTCGGGGTGGCTGAATTGAAAGTGAATAAAGTTGTCTCCATCGAAGAGAAACCCAAGCGGCCTAAATCTGATCATATTGTGACGGGAATTTATATGTATGACGCCAAAGTATTCGATTTTATCCGTGGCCTAAAATTTTCACAACGGGGAGAACTGGAAATCACGGACGTTAATAATATGTATTTACGTCAGGGCGAGTTGTATTTTGATATTCTCAAAGGGCAGTGGACAGATTGTGGGACGTTCCCATCGTTGTTTCGTGCCAACCAGATTGTAGCCAGGCAATTTCCTTAAGGAAAT
>JAJXTI010000124.1 GCA_021783915.1 bacterium | reverse complement strand
GTCTACCAGCCCCAGATCTTGCAATTTCTGCATGGCTGGGGCCATGGCGCCAACACCGGGCAAAACCACTTTATCAGCGTTGACAATGTCCCCGGAATTATGGGTCACCCTGGCCTGCGCGCCAACTTTTTCGAAGGCCTTTTGCACGCTTCTTAAATTACCCATGCCGTAATCGATAATTGCAATCATAAATGAGCACCTATAGAGATGATGTCAACTTAGCCTATGTGAATTTATCTCGTTTCGGCTGCGACCCAGAAGACAAAATCAGGGCCCCCTTAATCAATTATCCCTTTCGTGGATGGAACCTGGCCGGCACGACGGGGATCAATGGTAGTTGCACGGTCCAAAGCCAACCCCAAAGATTTAAATACAGTCTCAAGATTAGTATGCAAATCATCGCTGGAATTCTGCATGGTAAAACTTAAAGTGGCCCCCAAGTTGTGCGCAAACGACTCCATAAAATGCTCCATGTGGGAAAATGTGTAGCCGTTTTCATTTTTGGTGGTCTGAACCATCTGGTTTGGCGGCGAATTAAATTTATAAAACCCTCTTCCGTTAATATCAATGACGCATCGGCAGACGGTGGCCTCCATCGGTACAAAAGCAAAACCAAAACGTTTAATCCCTGATTTTTCCTCGCCGAGCGCTTTCTTAAAAACTTTGCCTAAGACGATACCAATGTCCTCGTTAGTATGATGAATGTCAATATGGGTGTCTCCTGTCACGGACAAATCCAAATCAAAATACCCGTGGAAAGCGAACAGTTCAAGCATATGGTCTAAAAACCCTATGGGGGTTTTAATTTTTGTCTTGCCTGTACCATCTACATTCAGTGAAACTTTGATTTGTGTCTCTTTAGATTTACGTTCTAATTCGGCTTTACGTGGTGTCATAACTTAAACCTCATATTGACTGAATCCGCATGTTTAGTTAAACCTTCCAAATTCGCAACTTTTTCCAAAGGCGCACGTACTTTTTCCAAAGCTTTCTTGGAATAGGAAATCACGTGGCTTGTCTTCATGAAATCCGATAAACACAACCCTGAAAAAAACCTAGCTGTACCCATTGTCGGCAACACATGGCTTGGCCCGGCCGCGTAATCACCCAAGGCCGTGGGGCTGTAAGGCCCGAGAAATATGGCACCGGCATGCTTGATTTCCTTAGCGACACTGACGGCATTGGTAGTCATAATCTGTAAATGTTCAGGGGCGATTCGGTTGGCAATTTCAACGGCTTCATCCATGTTTTTACAATAAATACAATAACCGCCATTGGCTATTCTTTGGCGGACCTGCTGTATCAATTGTTTGGAAGTGCTGATCAAAATAGACATCCCACCGATATGCTCCATCTGGGCCTCTAAATCCGCGACCACATAATCTACATTGCTGTTGCGGTTGGCAATCACCACCAGCTCCGTCGGTCCAGCGAGCATATCAATATCGACGTAACCGAACAACTGCCGTTTGGCTTCCGTGACATACATATTGCCTGGCCCAACGATCTTGTCGACCTTGGGGATGGTCTTTGTCCCTAAAGCCAAGGCCGCGATGGCCTGTGCCCCGCCTAATTTATAAATCTCACTGACCTTTAAAAGATTGGCCACGGCCAAAATATAAGGATTCACCCGTCCTTCTTTGTTAGGCGGCGTCACAATCACGATTCTTTTAACACCGGCGATAATGGCCGGTACAGCGGTCATATAGACCGAAGAAATCAGAGGGGCCGTCCCTGCCGGGATATAAATCCCCACCGATTCCAAAGGTTTTATTTCTTCCTTAAGCAAAACCCCGTCATAACCTTTGACTTTACTGGGTTTTTTAAGTTGTTCTTTGTAATACGTCGAAACATTGCTGATGATGGTCTTTAAATCAGCCACGAAATCCGGCGTAATGTCTTGAAAGGCCCCGGAAATTTCTGCTTCCGCCACTTTTAACTGACGAGGAATCAATTTAACACCGTCGAAACGGCTGGTGTATTTGATTAACGCATCATCACCGTTTAAACGCACATCATCGATGATACTTCTGACTTTTTCTTCCACATGTTTCTTACGAAAACACAAATGACGATTATAAAGCTTCTCGATGTTCCGGCCTGTTTGCTTGATGAGTTTCATACAATAATCATTTCCTTAGCTTTGGTTATCGCGGATTCTAATTTCTGCGGCTCTTTGCTGCCAGCTTGGGCCAATTGGGGCTTCCCGCCGCCGCTGGCCCCAAAAAAAGGGGCGACACGGACGATGATATCATTGGCCTTGATTCCTTGGGCCACTAAATCATCCGTCACTGCAACAAGCAAAGAAGCGTCTTGTTTACCCTTGGCTCCCAGAATAAAGACCCCTGAGGGCGCTTTTTGTTTCAACAAGTCCGAGAGTTTACGCAGCATCACAATATCAATGTCTTGTAAACACCAGGTAATGACCTTGACGCCTTTGATGTTTTGGGCTTCCCCAATCATCTCAACCACCGAAGACTTGATTTTTTCAAAATTAGCCGTTTGTTTTTCTTTTTCCAGCTGCTTAGCGCGCTGGCTTTGTTCTTTGGCCAGAAGTTCCTGCTGTTTCTTTTTAAAAAGCTCCGCGACACGCACATCTCCTGTGACGGCTTCAATGCGTCTTATCCCCTGGGCCACAGACCCTTCCGAGGTGATCTTCATGGCTTGAACGTCACCCGTGGAAGGCAAATGTGTTCCCCCGCAAAACTCACGGGAATAGTCCCCGATGGAAACGACCCTCACCGTCTGGCCGTACTTCTCGGCAAAAAAGGCCAAGGCGCCTTTCTTCTTAGCTTCTTCAATAGGCAGGACCTCGGTCATCACTTTATCTTCGCGCGAAATAAATTCACTGAGACAGTTTTCTATTTTTTCCATCTGCTCCGGTTTGATTCCGTAAGGGTGCGTAAAGTCAAAACGTAAACGCCCCTCCTCTACCAAAGAACCCTGCTGCTTGATATGAGTCCCTAACACTTCCCGCAAAGCCGCCTGCAATAAATGCGTGGCGGTATGGTTACGCATAATGGCCAGCCGACGCTCTTCATCAATGGTGGCTTGGATATTATCACCGGGTTTAATCATACCACCTTCAATAATCCCCGAGTGGATAAAAATGTCATTGGCCTTTTGGGTATCAAGAACCCTGAACGCCCCCTGGGGGCTTGTCAAATAACCCGTGTCTCCCACCTGCCCGCCGCTTTCGGCATAGAATGGTGTGCGGTTTAAAATAATTTTAACCGCATCACCGTTGCCGGCCTGTGTAATCTCACCTTGGTCATTAAAAATTTTTAAAACCTGGGCATCAGCTTTGATCTGGGTATAACCTAAGAATTCCGTCTTGGGGACGTTCAAAGCAAAATTCTGGTCAGCATACACATCACCTGTCATCTTACTACCCGCCCGAGAACGTTCTTTTTGTAATTCCATTTGTTCTTTATACACCTTTATAGCGGACAAATGGCTATCATGAATATCTAATCTTTTCAAAACATCCATTATCGTCGCTTCAGGCACACCATGAGTATCACGGTACATAAACATGGTAAGCCCTAATTTCTTATATGCTTCTTCTATAGGGATAGTTACGCCACCAGAGTATGTAATTTCTCTAATCTCTTTTTCAAGCTGTGGTACTTTTTCTCTAATCAACTTAATCACAGATTCTTCTACAGGTTCAATTATCTCTTTTATATCGTTTGCCTTAGTTATCACTTCAGGGTATGGCCCGTTCATTACATCCACCACTATATCCACAAAGGTATGGATAATCGGCTTATTTATACCTGCACGAATAGCCAAATCTGCGGTATCCACTATTAATTTACGGATGACATATCCGCGGCCCTCGTTGGAAGGCACGACCCCATCAGCAATACCAAAGGTAATCGCACGCATGTGGTCCGCAACAATACGAAACTCGCTCTCTGATAATAGAGCATTGTTGGCTTTAAACGTATCTTTAACGACCTTTAATATGGCGCTGAAATTGTCTGTCTCGTAATTGCTC
>JAJXTI010000029.1 GCA_021783915.1 bacterium | reverse complement strand
CTTCCGATCTAAGGCTAAATTCTTTGGTAGGGTTATCATGGCAAAATCTTCTGATGGCGTACCACTAAAGCCAGTAATATTGGGAAGTTTTGGAGTCTCTGGCTCTACTGAAGGAAGGGATGTTCTTTGTTGGGCAAGTGAATCTAAGTAATCGCCAATGTCTCTGGCAGGTTGGGGTTCGCCTAAATTAAAAAGAGCAGGATTGATTTTAAATTGTATGTTTTCAATCTTAAAATTGCCTTTAATTTTGATATAAGCTGGTGCCTCTTTATAAACATTAAAAATGTAATCTTTCATACTATCTTCTGAAACAAAATTCTTAAGAGGGTCTTTATTTTTCTTTTTAGCCGCCTCTTGGGAACCAAACGGAGCAGGAGCAAGAGTATTTTGTTCTTCAGTCCCCCATTCTAAGAAATTTTCTTCTGCCGCCCACTGCCTTCTCGTACCTTCTTCAGTTGTTGACTGTCCTTTAATGCCAAACGCCGCAAAAGCTCTCGATGACTTTACAGTGAACTCATACCCATTAGCGGTATCTTCTTCCGCAATAATTTTGATAAGCTCCAACATTTCCCTTGTTTTCTCGCTGTCCTCTGAAAGACCCGCAATCGCATCACCTATTTGGGAAGGAACAATCAAATAACCGTCTCCTCGCACCACTGGAAATGCCCGTGATTTTATAACCCGCATGATGTCCTCAAAATTCCCAGCTTGGTATTCTTGCCAAACCTCCTGTCTAAAAGGCACTGCTAAAACCATAGTCCGTATAGGTATATCGGAATCCTGTGCTTTGGCCTCAAGAACAATAGGTAAAACTGAAGCCCCCATGTTTTCTTTCAGTTGTCTGATTTCAGAACCCCTCCAATCAAACAGGCTTTCATTTAGAAACACCACTGGACGACCATCGGGTGTTTCAAAATTGTCAAACCCATTACGCAACGGTAAAATGACCGCACCCTCATGGCGAAGTTTAACAACAAAGGCCCTCATTTCTCTTTTAACGGCCATTTTAACGGCATCAATAATATCTGAAACAGCTTTATTGCCAGGAGCAATCCCTTCGAGACCTCCTACCAATGTGTTGATAATCTTCGTTTTTTCTCCATCTGGATAGTCACTCTGAAGAATAGTTCTGACAAGACGCACAAAACCTTTTTTGAGCGGTTCTTCATCTTGATTTCTTTGAAGAACGATTTTGTCACGGGAGGGAGAAACACGTATCAATCTTCCCAAGTCAAGCATAAGCTGACCTTGTAAAAGGGCCTCTGTCATCGTACTATGCAGGGCAACCCGCATAATAGCTTCACCATTCCTGGCAAAAACCACCGATGAACCCTCTCCTTGATGTTCATGGACTAAACTGATGTTATTTGCTTCTGCCTCGATTTCTTCGGGCGTTGTCATAACCTTATTCTCTTTATCTCCACCATCAACAGGTAAAAACATCCGAGACAAAACCTGAAAATCCATCCCACTTCCTGTATCAACCATCCTAAGAGTTCTTGGCTCCAACGATACAACGACTGTTGGTGTGACTTGTCTGTTCACAGCCTGGGGAGTATTCTCATGGGTAAGGTTCTTAAGTCCAACCAGGACTGTCCTATGCTCCCAGCCATTAACGTATCTAAGAGGAGAAGTCGCTCCAACACGAGTCCAAATGTTTAACCATTTGACGTATGCAAACCTCTGATGGATATTCTGCTCAAGACTTTTTAAAGTAATGCCTTCACCGTCCACTGGAATATCGTGATTTTTTACGACATTAATGACTGTGCCCTGTTTAGATGAAATATCACCCATTGCCTTTAAAAAATCTTCTTCTGTGACAGGAGAAATAGCCACCTCAAAATTCCCTCCCTGACGGGTGATGACAAGCCGATAGGGTTTCTGGCCTTGCTTTCTGGAAAAGACCTCTACCCTTTCCCCATTTTTCAACCAAGCAAGAATCTGTTTAACACCCATGCCGAATTGCCCTATGGAACCGCCAAGAGCATCAATACTGTTAGCAACGGCTTCAATAATTGATTGAGTCTTTGCACTGCCGCTCTGAAAAAGAACAGTTCTATCCAAACCAATGTCTGGCTGAGCATTGCCCTTGATTTTGTTTATAACATCTTCGGAATACCCCGCTTGTGCCAAATACTGATAAATCCGAGAATAATATTGATCCAAATCTTTCCTATCAACGCTTTCACCTGACTTAAGAAGCCCCAATGAAGATAAAAGTGTCTCCAATTCCTCGACTGATAAACTTTTTAATCTTTTTTGAGCTTGTAAAAAAGAAATGAGATTAAAATAGGGAATGTTCTCTGGTAGTGGAATGTCTTCAAACGAAACTACAGGCGATTGAGGTTTTTCAAAAATGGCTGGTGAGCCAACTTCAGGAGAATTATCTTCAACGGTATTTCGTTGAGGGGCCAAACCTCCTGGTGACAAACCTTTGACTACAGCTTTGATAATTTCCAACGATTTATTCTTGAGGGCTGACAGCATGGCTCCATCGGAAACTGGCTCAATTTTCAAAGAAGTTGTCATGGCAAAATCAAGATTCATCCCGCCAGAAAAATACTTCCTTGGAACCATTTTCTGGGTCATAGGGTCTTGTTCTTCTTTGATGTAGTTATAGACACCTTTCTTAAAAGCCCGTAGATACCGCTGATAAATTCTTTCTTTTTCCTTTGGATCATCAATATTTATACCAGCTACTTTATTTCTGTCTGAATACACCTGTGCAAGGATGCTATCTCTAATTCTTCTTTTGTACCAGGTGGCTAAAATGAGACTGTTATACACCTGTCGCAATCTGGCGAAATTCTTGTTTTCATTGACCTCTCTGGTCAATTCAGGGATGACAATTTCTCGGACAATTTGACTTCCTAATGAATTAGTGTTTTTAGCCTGGGCAGATTGAATATCTACATGCTTCTCAAGTGAAAGATAATCCTGTTCAAGCATGACCCTAAGATTAGATTCCTCAACGTAGGCTATACCAGTTGGTACATTCTCATATACGACTGCCTTATCTGGCATAATCCAGACTTTGTTAAATGTGTTAATTGGAATATTCGTTGTGCCATATCTTTTTTCTGACTCATCATAAATACGCTTCCAGAATTTTTTGCCTGTTTCCCCTTCAGGGTAAATCAATGATGCCGTGACTTGCTTGAGCATATAGTCCTCGGCAAGTAAATCTCGGCCCATTTCTGTTAAGCCAAAACTTTGCGGGATGATTCTATCTTTCTCATAGGGGCTTAGATTGACCCATAAATCTTTTTCGGGGATGGTCAGGCCTGCGAGAAAATATTTAATCAGCTTACTGGATTCATCTTTTAGCTGGTCATTGCTTAATTCACTATCACCTTTATCAAGTATGAAGTCAAATAGGAATGGATTATCTGGATAAACCTTGATTCCTTTCAATATCGGCGGGTCGAGCGGTGGGCTTAAATGAATCATGACCCCAGGAACAGGTAAACGATAATCTTGAGCTTGTGCTATAGGATAATTAAGACTGGAAAAAAAGAAAAAACATATCACCAAAACACTGATGATACGCTTCAGATATGTGGACTTTATGGGGATCGGCATACTTTACACCAATTAAATATCTTTTCATATAAAGTATATCCGTTAATACCCCAAGAACAAGGCGTTATGACACTTTTAAAAAAGCGTTACCTCCAATGGAGAATTTAAACAGTGAAAAAATGTATTTTTTAAATGTACACGAAGTGTTACTTCGTGATAATTCTTAAAGGGCCATCGGATAATTGAAGCATGTCCATACCAAAAATTCGGTTTCAATTCGCCCAAAGGGCCCGCACCCTAACATTTTGCTAGTCCGTATCTTGTTGTATGACAATTATTTGGATGGATCTAAACGGTCAGGATGGATTTTTACCAAGAGCAAGGTAATAGACCCATGACCTGCCTTGCCAGGTGAAATTCTGCTCCATATCAGATGTACCTTCTTCAGCCCAACTGAAGTTTCAACTAAGGCCTGATTGTATCTTCAAACAAAAAATCTCTACAATTTATTAGATGGCAGGGATTAAAAGCCACGGCCTTGTCCGGATAGATCGCTCGGACGGGCACAAAGTATGGCGCTGGAGCGCGGGTTTAAATGGTACGTCTGCGGGTTTTCTAAAAGAGGTCCTTGTCCTTCAGCGAACAGATCTCGCGGCGCCTCACCGGAGGTATCTACGGCCAAATACCAGCGGGTTCCTGCTAGCGCTGGTGGCAAATTGAAATTGATCGCATCAGTGTCCGCGTTGAACATCAAAAAGAGCGCACGCTGCCCATCTTCATGAATCAGGCAGGCAAATTGTTTTTCTTTGGGGTTATCCCAATTGGGCACTCCTCCCTGCGCAGAAAACCATTGCATATCAGCCCCTGTGTAGAATTGCTCCTGACTTAAGACCGGATGGGATCGGCGAAAAGCGATCATCCCTTGGGTAAAACGGAAAATTTCCCCATGCTGCTTAAGACGCCTCCAGTCATACCAGCTGGTCTCATTGTCCTGGCAGTAGGTGTTGTTGTTTCCCTTTTGTGTGCGGCGAAATTCGTCCCCGCCCAGCAGCATCGGCACCCCGCGCGAGATAAACAGAGTCAGCAAAAAATTCTTGATTTGGCGCTTTCTGATAGACTCGATTGGACCATCCGTTGTCTCGCCTTCAACGCCATAGTTGGCGCTAAAGTTGTCATTTGTCCCATCGCGGTTGTTGTCTTTGTTAGCTTCATTGTGCTTAAAGTTGTAACTGACCAGATCATTGAGCGTGAAACCGTCGTGGCAGGTAATAAAATTGATGCTGTTCTGCGGGCCCTTGCCCGATTTGGAATAGATGTCCTCACTGCCACAGATACGACTGGCAAAGCACCCCAAGGTCCAATCATCGCCGCGCCAGAAACGGCGAAGGCCATCGCGGTACTTATCATTCCATTCCGCCCACCGCTTACCTGAAAAACTGCCCACCTGGTACGCACCGGCAGCGTCCCAAGGCTCGGCGATGATTTTAACGTCTTTTAGGACTGTATCCTTGGCAATTCTCTCAAGAACAGGAGCATTGGCCAGCAGATTGCCTCTAGCATCCCGGCTGAGTATCGAGGCCAAATCAAAACGGAATCCATCGACATGCATCTGCTGCGCCCAGTAGCGCAATACGGCCAAGATATGTTCCTGCACCATAGGATGGTTGGCATTAATGGTGTTGCCGGTGCCCGTAAAATTTTTATAAATACGTTTGTCATCCTCCAAAATATAAAAGATCGAATTATCAATCCCTCGAAAACAAAGTGTGGGGCCCAGCAGGTCCGTCTCTGCCGTGTGGTTGAACACTACATCAAGGATCACTTCAAGACCGGCTTTATGAAAGGCCAGGACCATTTCCCTGAACTCCTGTATCTGCTGGCCAAGGCCTGTCAAAGAGCTATAGGATGCTTTGGGGGCCATGAAAACAACAGGATCATATCCCCAATAATTCTTGAGTGAAGTGCCATGGGCATTCGTCACCTGATAATCATTAAACTCAGCAACCGGCAACAACTCTACGGCTGTCACTCCCAATTCTTTGAAATAGGGAATCTTTTCCATGAGTCCCCGGTATGTGCCGGGATGCTCAACTTCTGAACTGGGATGGATTGAAAAGCCACGGACGTGTGTTTCATAAATGACTGTTTGCGACCAGGAATGTTGAGGGAAACGATCCTTTTGCCAGTCAAAATGATCATCGGTAATGACGCATTTGGGGCTGCTGCCGGCATTGTCAACCGTCGAAGCCACCGAATCCCCCTCGGGCATGGATGGGTTGTACCCATAGGCCGGGGCAAATTCCCAATGAGGCAGATTCGTGACCGCTGTGGTATAAGGGTCCAAGAGAAGCTTGTTGAAATTAAAACGGTGCCCGTCCTTGGGATTATACGAGCCGTCTACACGATAGGCATATAACTGGCCAGCGCCGATCCCTTTGACCCAAACGTGCCACACGTCTCCTGTACGGTTAAGCGCAGGGTCCAGATCAATGGCCCTGACGGCCTTGGCATCTTGGGGACGGGCAAACAACTCCAGCCGGACGCGGCTGGCATTGCGACTGAAGAAGGCGAAATTGACTCCTTGACCGTCTATGGCAACTCCCAAAGGCGACGGCTCCCCCGCTTGGACATCACCGCGCTTGGATGCCTTTGGTATGGAAGGGCTTTTCAGTCTTTTTGTCTCTTTCATAGGCCAAATCACATACAAATGATTTTAATTATATTCCAAATACGGCATTCTTAATACAAAATTTGTTTTTCACAAAAATATAATATATCCTTTTACTATCTACTGCCTTTTAAATTTTAGCCGATGAGGGGACCATAAGAGTTTAAGGAGTCCAGATTAAAACAATTTCCCTCAAAAGCAAAGTCGAAATGGCCTTCAATATACAGGGAGTCAACATGCAAACGAGATACCATTTACCCTTTATTCGAGGGTATATTCTTGATGATATTTATAGACCAATCATTGCATCTTCAAATATCTTCTCGTTGCCATCGTAACACTGTGACATCAGGCTAATTGGCCCTCCCGAATTATTCAAATTATTTAAAATTGAATTCTGCCGTTGTTTTATTTAAAATCTCCTTCAGCCACCCTTGTAATGGGGCAGGGTGGCATCCACCAACAGCCCCTACTGCTTTGCTTCGTTTTGCAATACGAATACGAAGCAATCCAAAAGCGGTAGGGGCTGTTCCTTTGAGTTGCGGATCATCGGAATTGTAATCACAGTAAAGTGATAAACGCTAAAATGGTATTGTCAATAGGTACGGAGTGGCCTTACCTGCCTCCTCCCAGGAGGCCCGCGGCCTTTTGTAGAATGTCATCCAAAAATGGCGGAATATAAACACCGAGAATAAGGACCAGCACGATTAAAAACAAGATCGGCAAGACCATGCTCAGGCTTTCCTTGGGGGGTTGACTGACAGTTGCATTCATGGGACAGCCCTGTGGTCCTCTTGCCGGAGACTCATAACTATTCGTCATTTTTAAAACAATGTCCGCAATACCCATAAAAATAAGCGCCAGGAACAAACTGTAAAAAAACACCACCCAGTAATGGTGCCCAGCAACGGCTGCATACAGGATCATCAATTCACTGATAAATGTCCCGAAGGGCGGCACCGCGCTTACGGCCAGAAAAGCGGCCAAAAGAAAAATACCCGTGATCGGATAACTGCGAAGGACCCCCCTGACCTCACTGGCCTTTTTACTATGGTATTGCTTATAAAGGTTGCCAGTAACCAAAAAAGCAATGCCCTTGGTAAAGGCATTGTTAATCATATGAAGAAGGGCCCCATAAATACCTATTCCGCCAAGACCGATGCCAATAGCTAAAATACCCATATGCTCCACGCTGGAATAGGCGAACAGCCTCTTATAATCTTCCTGGCCTAATATAAACACATAAGCCACCCCCAGAGAGATGATCCCTAAAAGTATAAACATGGACGAAAAAAATTGGGTCTGGCCCGCGGCATGGCAAACCTGCCCTACCCTTAAAATACTTAAAAAAGCGCAGTTTAATAAACACCCTGAAAGCAGTGCGGAAACAGGCGATGGGGCCTGTGAATGGGCGTCCGGCAGCCAGGTGTGCATGGGAGCAAGCCCCATTTTAGTCCCACAGCCGATCAGCAGGAAAATAACACTCATTTTAAGCCAGGGCAAAGACAGTTCTTTGGCATGGTCTAAAAGTTTATCGATAAAAAGGCTTTGAACATTGTCTATACCCGAGACAGCAAGAAAATACGTCCCCAGAAGGGCCAAGGCTATCCCGACCAAACAAATCGTCAGGAATTTCCAGGTAGCTTCAATGCTCTGCCTGGTCTTGACAAAGTTAATCAAGGGGACGCTGCATAAAGTCGTGGCTTCAATGCCGATCAATAAAAGCCCAAAATGCCGGCTTAAAGTGACCAGGGTCATGAAAGAAAGGAAAAACAACAAAAACGTGATAAAAATCCGGTGGGAAATATCCGATTCACCCTTAAAATAACCCATCAGGTAAAAAGAAACCATTAAAAACAGGATGCTGATGACGGAAAGGACAAGAAGGCCCAAAGCATCTAAGCCTAAGAACCCGTTTAAAGACACCGCCGGCGTAAACTTCCAGAAACTAAACACGCAGGCACTATGCAACAGTGCCGTAAACAGCAGCATCCTGTTCCTGGATTCTTGTTCTCGAAGGACAAAAACCAGTCCTCCGGTAACTAAAGGGAAGAAAAGCAAAAAAATCAGCATAGATCAATCCTTTAAAGTGGCCAGCGCGGTAGTGTCCGTATTGTTGAATTCGGCACTGATGTGATTGACCACAATCCCCATGACCACAGCCGCGATAAAAAGGTCCAACAAGATCCCCATCTCCACCAAAAGGGGCATTTTCCTCAGCAATAAAATAGCAAAAAGAAATATCCCGTTTTCCAGAACTAAATATCCGACGACCTGGCTGATGGCTTTTGTGCGCCCGACTAAAAGTAAAAATCCCATAATAATCAAGGAAAACGAAGACGGGATCAACATGTCCGAACTTATTGATATCGGGAAAACAAGTTTCGAAGCCAGCAAAAACGAACTGACAATCGAAAGACCGCTTAACAAAAGGGTCGCCCCTAACCCTATAAACGGCCTTATTTCAGTACGGATGGAAACGTGCCGGATCGCCCAAAAAAGAAAATAAGGCATGATAAGACCCCGAAGCACAATGGCAACCAAGGAAACAATAATGATGTAGAATTCCATGTTTTGGGCATACATCAAAAACGGCACACAACCCAAAAGCAAAGACTGCCAGCTAAAAATTTTTATCATTGTTCCCAGACGGGTGCTCGCCACAATAAAAAGCCCAAGGATGACGACCAAAATCAAGATGGCATCCAACCAGACATTCATCAATGCCCTCCCCTTACCAGGATGACGGTAAACCCAAAGATGGAGAATATGAACGCGGAAAACAATAAATAAGGAACCTTATTCAAACGCAGCCGGGCCATCGTTGACTCAACGATGCCGATCAAAACAGCAAACACAATGAGTTCAAAAAAGAAAAAGGCCGTGTCTATTAAAAAATCATGGACCCGGAATGTGATGATAACGGAAACCAGCATACTGGCGAAAAGAAAAAGTTTTACGGCCTTGCCGTAGAGGACATACGCCAAATCTATCCCGCTATGATCCAGGACTATGACTTCATGGATCATGGTCAGCTCTAAATGGGTCTCAGGGTCGTCAATGGGAACACGGGAATTTTCCACCAGAAGAATCAAAAAGAAACTGACAACCACCAAAATCAAGACCGGCCCGACCTGAAGCCAGGAAGAGGACAGCCCTCCTAAAAATATTTCCGATAAAGAAAGGCTCCTGGATAACAATGCTAAAATCGTAAGGTTCAAAAACATGGTGATCTCGGACAAACATCCAAACGTCGCTTCCCTGCTGGCACCCATCCCTTCTAAACTTGATCCCGTATCTAAAGCGGCCAGAACAATAACGAACCTGGCCAATGCGAATAAATAAACAAAAAGGACCATGTCTCCCCAAAATTGGATCGGCGGCTTAAAGTCAGCTAAAGGCATCAGGGTGCCCGCGGCCAAAATGGCCGCTGTGGACACCATGGGGGCGGCCATGAAAATCCAATTTGTCGTTACACTGTAAACAGACTCCTTGTGCATGAGTTTAAAAATATCGAAATACGGCTGCAATAGAGGCGGGCCTATCCGGCCGGCAAAAAAAGCCTTGGTCTTTCCTATGATGCCTAAAAGCAAAGGAGGAAAAACAAAAAGAATGGTTAAATGTAATAATAAAAGAATATGCATCTTAAATCAGCTTCCACACCAATAAAATGACAAGGAAAAGAAAGACATACAATATATAGGTTTGTGTGTGACCGCTTTGGATCCATTTTAATTTTCGAGAAAATTTCTTAATAACATAAAACAATGGCCGGAACAATAAACTCTCCGATACATCTTTCACCGATGATTTTAGGCTGGTCCAGGCCGGAAAATACTCTTTAGAAATTTTTCCCTCCACCCTAAAAACCAAAGCTGACCTGAAAATCTTTAAAATCGGCCTGGCAAATGAAGAAGCGGTGTACTGCATCCGGTGAGAAAGTTTCACATAGCCGCAACTCCAAGTTTCCGTTAAACGTACGGGATAGTGCAGGACAAGAAAATCGCGTACAAGAGCAAGAACCGAGAAAATCACACCACCAAATGATAAGACCCTGGTAGCTGACAAAAGCGGATTAATGACGGCTTCTTTTAAAACAAAAGGGATCTGCAGGCCTGTGATGGCTTGGGTTCCTTGAAACGCAAAATAAACCATGTTGGCCGGAAAGAGCCCTCCCCAAAGGCAAATGGCTGCAAGCAAAATCATGGGGCCGCGCAACATCAAATCGCCTTCCTTAATATCTATATTAGATAAACGGCCTTCCTTGCCCTGATGCCCTTCGCTAGACTTGTTAGACCCGAGAAAAATAACGCCGAAAGCTTTGGTAAAACAAAGCGCTGCCAACCCCCCGACAAGCGCCAAAGCGACAATGGCCAAGCTCGAAAAGATAATACCGAAGACATCAAGATGAAAAACCCCCTCCAACAGCGCCCGGTAAACCAGCCATTCGCTGATAAACCCGTTAAAAAGCGGCAACCCGCAAATAGAAAGTGAGCCGATTAAAAAAAGATGTCCTGTCCAGGGAAGCAATTTGAACAGCCCCCCCATATGGTCCATGTCCCCCGTATGGGTGCAATGGATCACGGAACCAGCGCTTAAAAACAGCAGCCCTTTAAATACCGCATGGTTAAAAGTATGTAAAAGAGCTCCGGCATATCCGATAAAAGCAACTGTTTCCTGGTGATACGCATGTCCTATCATGCCTATGCCAAGACCCAATGTAATGATACCGATATTTTCGATGCTGTGATACGCCAGCAGCTTCTTGATCTCATGCTGCCCCAAAGCATACAGCACCCCTCCCACGCCTGAAATGGCAGCCATGATTAAAAGCAACACCCCACACCAGAGAGGAAAGTCTTTAACAATGGCCATGACGCGCATCAAGCCGTAAATTCCGAGTTTAACGACTACCCCCGAAAGCAAGGCGGAGATGTGAGTTGGCGCGGCTGGATGGGCATGGGGCAGCCAAATATGAAAAGGGATGAACCCAGCTTTAATACCGAAACCGACAAAAGCCAACATAAAAAGTAATGCAGCTAAAGCGAGGGGAAATTGGGTCGCCGTCATCTGATCAAAATTCATAGACCCAGCCTGGGCCCCCATGATCAGAAACATGACCAGCAAACAAAAAACTCCCACATGGGTCGATATCAAATAAAGATAACCCGCCTTGCGGACCGATTCGCTCTCATTGTAAAAGGTAATAAGAAAATAAGAGACAAACGTCATGATCTCCCACGCCACAAGGAATAAAACGGCATTTTTAGCGACCAGGACAAGAGTGATAACGATAATGAGCAGATGATAAAGGGCAAAATGTACCCCCGTGTTCCTCTGGCCGGTGTAATCGCGTAAATAACCATACCCATAAATACCGGCCGCTAATGATAAAATAAAAAACAACAAAAGGAAAAACGCACTTAAAGCATCTATGCCTATATAAAACTCACCCAATGGAATAGTCCCATGCACCCGAAAATCCACACCGGTCAAGGGCAATGACATTGCTTTTTGACACAAAACGCTTAAAGCCGACCAGAGGCCGAATCCGCAGGCCGCGACCAATGACCACAAAAACACACAGGCGGAGATTTCCTTGGACCGGCAAAATAATAGTATTAATAAACTTGAAATTATGAGAATGGAAAGACTTATTAATAGAAGGGCCATTTTTGAATCTCCTTCACGGGCCTAAGCTCTATGATGATATCCTTCCCAGTAATCTTAACAGCCCGTCCAGTGTCGTCAACGGATGCGGCGGGCAGCCTGGGATAAAAAGATCAACGGGAATAATGGTGTCTAGTCCATGAGAAGCTTGCGGGCTATCACTAAATATCCCACCTGAAATAGCACACCCCCCCAGCGCAATCACAAGCTTGGGTTCAGGGATGGCTTCATAAGTTTTAAGGAGAGCTTCGCGCATGTTCCTTGAAACAGGACCGGTCACCACAATACCGTCGGCATGCCGGGGGGAAGCCACAAACTGGATACCAAACCGGCTTAGGTCGAACACAGGAGTATTTAACACATTCAAATCCAACTCGCAGGCATTGCATCCTCCGGCCGAAACTTGTCTAAGCTTAAGCGAACGGCCAAAAATTTTGAGCATTCGCTCATTTAAAGCGCGGGCCAGCGCCATCTCCCGTTCTTGGGAAAGTACCAGATCCTCCCGTTTTGAGGTCGCCATCGAGTAATCATTAGAATAAACAATATCACTATCAGGATTAAAAAATATCTTACCAAGGTCTATGCTACCGTTTTGCCCCGCGATAATAGGACGCCCGCGGTAGCGTTGGGGAAGGTCCGGAGCTTTAGCTTTAGGAAAAAGTATGGTCCTGCAGCCTTGTTTAAAACGTGTTTTAAGGATTTTTAACATGTTCTCGTTCTCCCTAACTGGCTCCGCCGTTTGGTCACTAACGACTAGGCAGGGCAACTGACTGTTTATCCCAAATTTTATATTAGGATATACTAATGCAAAATTTCAGAATTACCCCTACAGCTTGATTTAATCCCTAAAACAAAAACCATCAAGGGATTAAATCAGTTGGCCCTTTGGATGGATTTTGTCCCGCTAACAGCGGGACAAAATCCAGATTTATAAATCATGCCCGCTATACGACAAATTGAAACTCTTATTGCACAAAGGGAAATCGGAAATCTCCTGGCCGCGCATGGCATAAGCCAAACCGAACCAATTATGAAACGACGGGTCTTTGATCTTATAGCGGGCAAATCCACCTTGGGCGTCGCTAATTCCCACATGCATGATCTCACCGCGCCATCCCTCAACCAAGGACACGGCAAGCGTGTCCGGCTTCATGGGCCCCGCAGGCGTAAAAATCTCTCCTGCCGGCAAAGAAGGTAAAACTTTAAGCAAAAATTCCAAAGACCTTAAGATCTCCTGGCGTCTAACTAAGGCCCTAGCGTACACGTCCCCTGTTGCACCTAACGAAATTGGTACATGATGAAACTGCCACATCCCTGAAGAATAATTGATCCTCACATCACATTCCAACTGGCTGGCACGCCCGGCCAGCCCCACTAACCCTATCTTTTGGGCGTCTTCGGGAGTTATCACGCCTACCCCTTCAAAACGGGCCAACACGGATGGCCTGCTGAATAACAAATCGCTGACATCCTGGAACTCTTCCTTATACTTCTTTAGTTTTAGACAAAACTCACCGGCCATATTAGCATCGATATCAAATAAGACCCCTCCAGGCCGGCAAAGTCCCTTACCAAAACGGTTCCCCGTCAAAGCCAGAAGCAGGTTCAAATAATCCCCCCGCATACGTCCAAAATAAGCGCTCGTCGGCAAAAATCCCGCATCCATGCCCAAGGCTCCTAAATCTCCTATATGATTGGCCAGCCGTTCCAACTCCAAGGCAATGGCCCGAATCGCCTGGGCCTTAGGAGAAATGATACACCCGCTTAAAGATTCAACCACCTCACAAAAGGCCGTGGAATGGCCGATGGCCGTGTCCCCGGCAATGGATTCACTTAAAAGCACGCTGCGTTTTAAGTCTTGTCCTTGCATGAGAGGTTCAATGCCTTTGTGCTGATACCCTAACTGGATCTCCAAATGCAGAATCTCTTCCCCATGGCATTGAAAACGAAAATGTCCGGGTTCAATAATCCCTGCGTGCACCGGCCCCACACCCACTTCATGGACTTCTTCCCCACCCACCGCATAAAAAGGATATTCTCCGGGAATCGTCTTGTTCGCAATGTTTTTCCAAATGTCGGTGGCAGACCTATAATTGCAATGATATCTTAACGGTTTAAGCCATGGATGCCCTAAAGGCTGTATTGCCCACTGCTCCGCTATCTCCCGCTCAAATAAATGAGCCTGCAATAAGTCTTTGGTCAAAGATTCGTATTG
Source organism: bacterium (assembly GCA_021783915.1). Lineage (GTDB taxonomy): Bacteria > Omnitrophota > Gorgyraeia > Zapsychrales > Fredricksoniimonadaceae > JACQCF01. Next base: position 3,581 of record JAJXTI010000029.1, on the reverse strand, counting down.
CGCCGCCTCGCTGGAAATAAATGTCGATAAAATCTCAAGTCCAGCTTCTTCATCCAGACCCAGAATGGCCGATAACCGCACTTGACCGCTGGTCCCCAAATGCCCGAATAAATTCACCAACCTCGCATCCTCATGACAACGATCAAGAATTCGGGCACGAAATCCTTGCTGTGTTAAAACCGGGATATTCGATAAGGATATTTGTCCGCCATTAAACAGTTCCATAGACAGCTCCTATCAGGGTGACCGCATTGTGAATCAGTTTCTCTAAAGGAAGGGGCATCCATAATCCAATACTAATCAATAGCATAACAGTTACAACAATGGCCGCGTTCATGTATATATTTTCTTTTTTGGCAAGGACCGGTTCTTTCGGATGGCCGTGAATCACACCAAGGACAATTCTCCCGATACCGATAAACATGAAAGCCAAACAAATCACGCCGATCGCGGCCAGAAAATAATGCTTGGAAATTATCGCCGCATTGAGTATCAAGAGTTCACTATGAAAGGTGGCAAAAGGAAAAACGCCGGTTCCTGCCAAAAGGGCTGCAATCAAAAAGACACCCGTCATCGGGTAGATATGAATGACCCCCTTGACTTCATCAGCCCCGGATGAACCGTATTTCTGGGCAACAGAACCCGCTGTCAGAAACATAATGACCTTGGCCAACGCATTGTTGATCATATGAAATAATGCCCCAAACAAACCGACGGTGCCCAAACCAAGACCTAAAACCAAAATACCCATATGTTCGATGGACGAATAGGCAAACGCCCTTTTAATGTTCCTCTCTCCTAAAATAAACATGGCAGGGACAATCAGTGATAAAAGTCCAGATACAATCAAAATGGAAGAGTAAAATTCAGTTAGACCTGCCCGATTACAAATCTGACTGATGCGGATCAAGGCCAAAAAAGGACATTGGGTCAAGGCACCTGCCATCAAGACCGCAACCATCCCCGTGGCCTGTCCGTAAGCTTCGGGTTTCCAGCTGTGTGTGGGGGCAAGGCCCATTTTACAGCCGTAACCGACGATAAAAAAAATTATGCTCAGCTTCATCCAATTCGTGGACAATGAAGAAGCCCCCTTTAAAAGGGCCGGCAGCAAAAGAGTATGGACGTTGTGGGCCGCAATGGCCAGGAAAAATGTGCCCAACAAGGCCAAAGCGATACCAACGGAACAGACCAACAAGTAACGCCAGGTCGCTTCCAGGCTTTGCTGATTGCGGTGATAACTGATAAGGGGCGCGCTAAACAGCGTTGTGGCTTCTATGGCGACCCACAAAAGACCAAAATGATAACTCACCGCAACCAGCGACATTGTTGAGAGTAAAAACAATAAGCAAGCCGTAAAGACGCGGTTGCTTCTTGGTTCATTTTTAAAATAGCCGATCATAAAAACAGACACAGACGAAAAAAGAAAACTGATAATCGACAGCACGATCAACCCCAAGGAATCAAGCACTAAAAATCCATGGTATTCCCCGGGTGGCAATTGTTTCCAAAATGAAGCTACGATCAGGCCATGGCATAAAGAAACCACCAAGAAAAGCTTGAGCCTGAAATCTTTGCTCACCGGTAAAAAAACCCCGAGAGCGCATAAAAATGGCATTAAAATCAAGAGCGTCAACATCAAAACGTTTCCCCCATCTTTGATTGGCTGACGGAAGCCGTGTTCTTCTCAAATTCTTCATTGATATGGTTGACTACGATAGCCATGATAAAGACAGCCACAAAAATATCCAAAAGGATGCCCATTTCTATAAGGACCGGCATCACATCAGACAGTGAAACAGCGAAAAGAAAAATACCGTTCTCCATGATTAAATACCCCAAAACCTGGGTCACGGCCCTGGTCCTGGTCACCATAATCATAAACCCTAGAAGTACCGTTGAAAGAGAACATGGCAGAATCAAATCGGAAACGGGCTTGCCCGGCAATTTTAAAGATAAAGAGACCCAAAATACTCCTGCAATTAACATGGCCCCAAAAATAATGGATGAGCTGAACCCAATGATAGGCTTGACCTCTGAACGCATAGACACATGCCGAATGGCCCAAAACAAAATAGACGGGACCAGAACGGCTTTTAAGACCATTGTGACAAAGGCGATAAAGACATCCTGATTTGAAATGGAAGAAGCATGTAAAAAAAATGGCAAAAGGCCAAGGACAAAAGACTGAACCGAGAAAACCCGAATCATGGCGGCCACGCGGTAATTGGACAAAACAATAAGCGATAAAAACACAATAATAATACAGCTCGCGTCAACCCAGCTTGTCATAGCTTTACATCCTCCACATCTTTACAACAAAGCCAAAAAAAGCCAAAGCAAAAGCAAGCAACAGCAAGTTCTTGACCCTATTGAGCCGAAGGCGCGCCATGGTCGATTCCACAATGCCCACCGTGACAGACAACCCAAGCGTGCCTCCCAAGAAAATCAACATGTCGGCAACCGGGTTCCCCGATTGTATAGGAAAAATAATAGGAATCAGGATTCCGACGAAAACGAACAATTTGATGGCCGCGGCATACAGCATGTAGCCGAAATCAACCCCGCTATGGTCTAAAATCATCACTTCATGAATCATGGTCAATTCCAAATGGGTGTCGGGATCGTCAACGGGAATACGGCAGTTTTCCGCCAAAATGACGATAAAAAGACTGCCTGCCACCAAAAGAAGCACAGGCCCCATCAGTTTCCAAGACACAGGGATCCCCGCCCCAATCATGGAAGACAAAGAAATGCTGTGGGTCAAAAGCGAAAGCGTAATGAAGTTCATAAATAGCGCCAGTTCACAAAGGCACGAAAAGAAGGCCTCCCGGCTGGCGCCCATCCCTTCGAAACTGGACCCCGTATCAAGGGCCGCGCAAATGATAAAAAACCTGGCTAGGCCCAGGATATAGGCTGCCAAGAAGATATCTCCGGAAAACTGGATAGGCGCTTTTAAAAAACCTAACGGGACAACGAGAGATAAAACCAATACAGCGGCAAGATTAACAATAGGGGCGGAGCGAAAGATCCATGTGGTCGTCCGGCTGTAAACGGAATTTTTCTGAAAAAGTCTTCGCAGGTCAAAAAAGGGTTGAAAAAACGAGGGCCCCCTTTTGCCAGCAAAAAACGCCTTGATTTTTGAGATAACGCCTATAAAAAAAGGTGCCAGCAAAAGGACAACAAGCCAATGGAAAAGAATTAAAAATACGATGCTCATGGTCTACTGGTCCTATTTCAATTTCCAAATCAACAAGAATATCAAAAACAAAAAAATGTACATCAAGTACATTTGGGTATAACGAATACGATTAATATCAAGTTTCTTCGACAGACCCGTCAATCGAACGAATAAGGGCTTAAACAAAAACTCTTCCGAGGCATCCTGAACCGATGAAGTCATGGATATTTTAAGCGGAAACTTACCATTGACCTGTGCTCCATCACGTCTAAAAAACAAAACACCTTTGACAAATTCAACAATAAGCCTGGCAAAAGATGAAGACGTATACTGGAGCCTAGGTGTGACCTGAGAAAAACCGCAACTCCATGTTTCCCGAACAGGTACGGAGAGACCTTTTAAA
>JAJXTI010000028.1 GCA_021783915.1 bacterium | reverse complement strand
CCGATCTTGCTGACAGTGAACATAACAGGAAGAGCTACTGGCACCGCGCTCATCAACAACACAAGCATAAGAGGAACAACCTCAAGAAAGGACATACCGCGGACCAGCGACATTACTGTCACCACACTCAGCAGCACGCCGATGACAACAAAAAGCCAGCGGACAATCTTGGCCACCACCGCTTCAATGTGAAGTTTCGGGCGGGCTTTCTGCACAAGTTCAGTGGTCCGGCCAAAATAGGTCTTTGCACCGGTCAATATCACCACGGCATTACCTTCCCCTTGATGGACGACAGACCCGGATGAAAGCACTTCACCGATGGCCTTATCAACATCCCTGGATTCACCGGTAAGGGCGGACTGGTCAACGCTTAACGATCCGCTAAGAAGCTTCACATCAGCAGGGACGATGTCACCGGAACGGACGCGAACGATGTCACCGGGAACTAACTCCCGGGCGGAAACGACCTGCCAATTCGCCTCTCGCAATACACGCGTACTGACCTGCAATCTTCGTCGTAATGTTTCAATGACTCCGGCGGCCCGGCGCTCCTGCATAAAGCTCAATACAGCGTTGATGACCAGCAGCGCGCTCACCACAGTAAAGTCCGAGTATTTATGAAGTATAACTGACAGAACCATGATCAGTTCAAGCATCCATGCCGACACACCCCAAAATTTTCCGAGAAATTTGAGAAAAAAGCGCTCTTGTTGCTCCTGCACTTCGTTATAGCCATGCTCCTTCAAACGGGTAAGGACCTCTCCATGCGTCAAACCTGCCCCTGGATCCACCTGCAACGCCGAAAGCGTATCAAGGACCGATGCTGAAGCGATATCAGGTTCCTGCTTATCTGATGGTATTGAATCCATAACCACAACCTTTCTTGTCTTCCTGGCCGCAAAATCAAACTTTTTGACTCTTTTTCCAATTGACCAACAATATTACTGCCCCACAAGCGATCATTCCCAAACACAAAACTTGTCCCATTGTAAGCGGACCAACTACAAATCCCAGTTGAGGATCCGGCTCTCTGACAAATTCTATAAAAAACCTGACCATCCCATAACCAACCAGATATACGCCTGAAAGAAAACCATTAAATACTTTAATCTTCCTTAGGCTCCATAGAATCAAAAAAAGCACGATTCCTTCAAAGAAGGCCTCATATAATTGTGAAGGGTGTCGAAGTTGATGGGTCACATCAAGGGGAAAATACATTGCCCACGGTACTGTGGTCACGCGACCGTATAGTTCTCCATTGATAAAATTCCCCAACCTACCAAAAGTATACCCTAAAGGTATGGCAGGAATAAAAACGTCCAAGAAATGCCATGAATCTATTTTCCTTCTACGGCAAAATATTATAAGGGCCGTCCAAAGCCCCAAAAGCGCACCGTGATAAGACATGCCGTATATACCAACGTAATGGAACCCTTTTGAATAATCAATAGGCGAAATTATGTTTAATGGATGCGCAATAAAATAATTGAAATTATAAAATAAGACATACCCAAACCTGCCTCCTAACAAAATCCCGCAAATGGCCCACCCCATGAAATCGCTGACAACCTCTTTAGTATATCCGATATTCTCCATCTTTATCCTATAAAGCACCAGGCAATAAACAATGGAAAATGCCACAGCGTACATCATCCCATACCAATGAACACTCACAGGACCGATGGTAAAAGCGATCGGATTTATATATTCCGGGATATGCGCCCAAAATGAAAAAAGTGGCATTCTGTGTCAACCTGCTTTCTTAGGTTTTGCGGCATCCTCAATGATTAACCCGGATTTGTGGGATTAATATACCACAAATAAAAAAACTGTTACTAATTTAAAAAAAACGATGGGTTGAATATGTAGGAGGTTACTAGTAAAGTCCCCTGTACAAAGAAAATAAAAACATTATTTTCCCCGTCAAAAAGAACGCCAATTAAATTTTGAGAATTAAAGGTGTCCGTTCAATTGCTGAAACTCTGTCCTTGTGCAGGGTTTCTTTTGGGTGAGCCATGGGAAAGCCAAGGCCAAAACAATGAATACCATCACCCCTATCGTTACCACTTTTCGCCTCAAAGTTTGCGGGCTTGTTTTCGTACCGAATGTCACGGCCTTGAGCCAGCTCCAGTGCAGAATCAGATGGGCAACGATCAGGACCAAAAATATAAACGCGATATAAAAATGAATGTCTCCCCATTCATGCCGAGCCAGTCCCATAAACAGATCGATGGTCTTTTTAGACCGGCCTTCCCCATGCATCAACCTCTCAATCCTCCCGCTGCCCGGGGGAAGAATAAATTTCAGGATCAGCCCCGTTGAAATCATAGACATCAGGACAATCAGGCTGAACGCATCTATCAGAACGTTAAATATGTTCTTTTTCATTTTCCACTTCTTTTTATTTCATATGGCCACATAAGCAGCCCACCATCCATCACCTTCACATTCTTGAATCCGTTGGCTTTCAAAATACAGGCGGCCTCATAGCCTCTCAAGGATATCTTACAGAAGGTCACAATCTCTTTTCCCTTTGGAAGTTCCATCCATCTTTCCCGCAGCGTCCCCAATGGAATCAGTATGGCCTTATCGATGGAGGTCTCTTGGTGTTCTGCAGGACTCCTGACGTCCAGAAAAATAAAGTCATCGCTATTATCAATCTTTTTCTTAACTTCCATTGGAGTCAGAGATTCAAACAGTCCATCGAGCTTATTCCGTGCTATGTCTGCAGCCGTAATAAGGTTATCCATGGCCGGAGAATATGGCGGCGCATAGCATAGATCCAAATGGGAAATCTGGTCAATTGTCATTCCTGCACTGATTGCTGTTGCAGCAACATCAATCCTTTTATCCGCTGCTCCTGGTCCCACCACCTGCAGACCCAACAGTTTCCTCGATTTTCGGTCCACAATCATCTTCATCATAAGCAACTTTGCCGATGGATAGTAATGGGCCTTGTCCGGCGCCGGGGTTAAAATCGTCACCACATCAAACCCGCTCTTTCTGGCCTGTTCTTCCCCCAACCCTGTTCTTGCAACAGCAAAATCAAAAACTTTACATATCGCGGATCCCAACACTCCCGGAAATATATCATTTTGTCCGCAAATATTGTTCGCGGCCACCCGTCCGTGTTTGTTGGCCGTTGAACCTAACGGAATAAAACACGCTTCTCCAGTCAGTAGATTTGTTGACTCAACACAATCCCCCACCGCATAGATGTCAGGATCACTGGTCCGCATGGTTCCATCCACTTTGATTGCGCCTGTTGGACCTATGCTAAGCCCCGCTTCCACGGCCAAAGTCGTATTGGGACGCACACCAATGGCGAAGATCACCATATCGCACGGTAATTCTCCCCTGTCTGTTTGTACGCTTTCGATATGATCTTTCCCCTTAAAGGCCTGAACGGTTGTGGAAACCCTGATCTTGACCCCCTTTGATTCAAGATAAGAGGAAACAAACTGTGCCATTTCCCAATCAAGGATGGAAAGAATCTGAGGAAATTTCTCAACCACTGTCACCTGGCAGCCTTTTTGAACCAAAGCTTCGGTCATTTCTATGCCAATCAGGCCTCCGCCAACAATGACCACATTTTTAGCCTGTTCTTCTGATAAGAGGATTTTAATACCTTCGGCATCTTCCATCCTCTGCAAAGTAAATATATTTCTTAAACGAATACCCTCAATAGGTGGAACCACAGGTCTAGAACCGGTCGCTAAGACCAGTTTATCGTAAGGCAGAGTCTTTTCCAGACCATCAAGAAGGCTTTTAACAACAACTTGTTTTTTGAGAGGTTCAATTTTCAAAGCTTCTGTCCGGTTCAGGACATGAATATTCTTTACATTTTGAAAAAAAACAGAATCCCGCACAACACCAACCGGAGTGCTCATTAATTCCTTTTGCTCCTTGACCACACCTGAAACATAATAAGGAAGCCCGCATCCGGCATAAGACAAGAATTTTCCTTTTTCAATCAAGGTGATATCTGCTTGCGGGAATAACCGCTGAATCCTTGCCCCGGTCTTTGGGCCAGCAGCCACTCCACCGACGATAACAATTTTCAATTTTCTATCCATTAATCTCAACTCCTTTTAAAGGATCAATCCGCGTGTCTGCGATCTAAGAAATAACCGCTATCAAACCAATAACTGCGCCAACAAGGGTACTCACCCATGGATTGCTAGTCAAAGGACAGGCCCCCGTAGAGCATCGTCCAAAGTAACCCACCGTAAACCCAACGGCAGCACCCACCGTTATACCCAATAAAATTTTCATAACCAATTCCTTCCCTTTGGAATAGAAATCTTCATTCTTTGGTCTTTTCTATGTCAACAACATCCCTGATTCCTTACACCAAATCACATTTTAAAGGACAACAGGGTCTGATTAACTCCGCCTTCTGTCGGAAGGCCCTTGCTACCCCGGGAAAAATACCCAACCCCAACCCCGATACCCATCGCCGACAAAATCCACAGCGTCAAGTAACGATCAAGGAACGGTAACCTTTCTTTAGATTATCCATTATCTTACCTCGCAATTTCATGTCTTATTTAATCAAACCATCCCGCCAACACCCCTTATACTCGATCTGGATGGTCGAATGTTCAATCCCAAAGGCATGATTTAATATTTCCTCGATCTTCGCCCTAACAACACAGCTCTCGCTTAGCCGCATGTCTTCTTTAAGATTCACGTGGGCTTCAAAATGAATGTCCCGCTCAGTCACTGACCACACATGAACATGATGAATATTCGAGACCCCTTCAACCCTCTCGATCTCATTCTGAATGGTTTTAATATCAATGCCTTTAGGAGTGTTCTGCATCAAAATGTGCACACTTTCCCCAACCAAATTAAAACCACCTTTCAAGACATAAAGACCAATAAAGATCGTTAAGACCGGATCAATCCAATAGGTCTTAAACAAAAGAATACAAAAACCTCCCGCCATAACAGCCACTGATGACATCGCATCGATAAAAAGATGCAGATATGCTGATCGCATGTTCATGTCGTCATGCGCGTCCTTCTTAAGAAGAAACGCGGAAACCACGTTCGCCGCCAAGCCAACCCCCGCAATAACCATCATCAAGACGCTATCAACGTTAGACGGACTGCCCAATCGATGAAGCGCCTCTTTAAAGAGAAAGAACGAGACAATGATCATCGTAGAAGCGTTGAAAAGCGCGGCAAGGATTTCGGCCCTCTTGTGTCCAAAAGTGCTCGTTTCACTGTTTCCGCGCTTCGATAACCTCAACGCAATAAAACTCACCACCAGCGAAATAGCGTCGCTGAAATTATGTAAGGCATCGGAAAGAAGCGCAAGACTGCCGGATACCACCCCCCCGATCACTTGGACCGCTGTGATCATGCAATTAAGCGCGATCGAGATGACCAATCGATTCTCTTTGCCAGATTCAATACTGTGATGTAGGTGTCCCATAAGAAATTGACCGGCTATTTATAACCCCTTCGCTAAAAGTTTGAAAGCGATCTGGGGCGTGAAAAACTACATAATGAAGGCAAAAGCCACTTTCACAAAAGAAGGGCTAGCCTTCACAGTATGAAAACGATGGAAATAACAACTATTAGTAAAAAAAATCTTTATGATGTCATATAAAAAGAAATCCACCGCCTCTGACAATAGGGCCCCATGTGGCATTTGAAGAATTTCGTACACAATCCAATTCAATAACAAGTTTTATCATCCGTCCTGTTCCCTCCGATTACTTCCCTTAAACTTGTAACAACCGCCTTCAATCCGTATGGCCTTGATATTAACCAGTCCGTCTGCGACCTTCATATGCGCCTTAGCAAGAATCCTTGTAAATGTGGAACGGGAGACGTTCATAAATCTTGCCGCGGGAGCATGCGGCATCCCCTCAAGATCAGCCAAGCGGATTGCCTCAAATTCATCGAGAGTCAAAACAACACCCTCCAATTCACCCGGCTTCTTGCACTTTGGACGGAAACATCTTTCCCCCGGCAAACACCTCACCCATCTTATTTTCTTTGGCCTCACACACACCCCTTTTTATGCACTATGGTGCATAATATAGCATAAAAAGCATTCCAATCAACAAAGAAATAAACTTAAATAATGAAAGGTGTTTACTTGAAATGAAGAAATAGAAAAAATTCTTATCTTTCGATCAAATTAACTTGAAATAACAATAGATAAATTTTTGCCCTGATCCCCAAGGAGTCCCCTAGAACTCTTTGATACTTTTGATAAGCTCAAAAGAATCTCCAAGCTCATTTTTCATCTTCTCCGGACTATATCGCTCAACATCAAGACCGCTGCATATTGAAATGTATATTATTGGAATATTTTCATGCGATTATCTATGCCCCGACTGACTGTACTTCAAACTGACTTTGTGTGTTGTTAAGTTTCACCGGGCCCACCTTAACGATTCTCCCACTAGTTTTATCAATTCCTTGATTTTATAAGGTTTGCACAAAGTTTTGTAAGTTTTTCCATCAATGGCTATCCTTGTCATATCCAGATATTCCTGGGGAGAGAGCAGCCCCGTCAAAATAATGATGGGGATTTGGGCCAAATCCGGGTTATTTTTTATCTCTTTAACCGCCTGGGCCCCGCTGACCTGCGGCATCATCATGTCCATGATGATCAAGTCTGGTTTTTGCCTCTTGGCCTCTTCGATTCCTTTACGGGCCTCATAGAAGGCCACGACCTCATACCCGTTTCTGACAAGGACCCTTTGCGTCGATTGGGCCATGTCCTGATCATCGTCCAGTATCAATATCCTTGCCATAAAGACCCCTTCCCCCGGCCATTGAAAACCAATGGGGAGAATCAAACTTCATCATACTGCTTCTTAAGTTCCGCCACAACGAGCGAATCCGCCAAGGTGGTCACGTCCCCCAAAGCGCGGCCTTCGGCCACGTCGCGCAAAAGACGGCGCATGATTTTCCCTGAACGGGTCTTGGGAACGTCCGAGGTAAACAAAATTTGTTTAGGCCTGGCCAGGGCGCCTATTTTTTGAGACACGTGCTCTTTTAAAAGTCCTTCGGCCTCTTTGGAAGGTCTGTTTCCGTCTTTAAGGATGACAAAAGCCACAATGGCCTGCCCCTTGACCTCATCCGACACTCCCACCACCGCGGACTCGGCCACCATGGAATGATCCACCAAAGCGCTCTCGACTTCTGCAGTTGAAATGTTGTGGCCGGCCACCAGCATAATGTCGTCCACCCGCCCCATAAACCAAAAATAACCGTCCTTATCGCGCCTAGCACCGTCACCGGCAAAATAGCTTTTGCCCTGCCACTTGCTCCAATAAGTATCCTTGTACCTTTGTACATCCCCCCAAATGCCGCGCAACATCGAAGGCCAGGGGCTGGTGATACTCAAAAACCCGCCGCCTTCTTTAATGATCTCGCCTTCTTCGTTGAGGATTTCCGCATCGATTCCCGGCAATGCTTTCGTGGCCGAGCCAGGCTTCATGGCGGTAATCCCAGGCAAAGACGTGATCATGATGGCACCTGTCTCTGTTTGCCACCAGGTGTCCACGATCGGGCAATGGCCGTGGCCAATGTTTTCGTAATACCACAGCCAGGCTTCCGGGTTAATGGGCTCGCCCACGGAGCCTAAAAGCCTCAGGGAAGACAGATCGCAGCTTTTGGGCCACTGTACCCCCCACTTCATGAACGCCCGGATGGCCGTCGGTGCCGTGTAGAGGATGGTGACCTTATATTTTTGGATGATTTCCCAAAAACGGTTACGTTCGGGAAAGTCAGGAGCCCCTTCATACATCACCTGGGTCACGCCATTGGACATGGGCCCGTAGACCACATAACTGTGCCCCGTCACCCAGCCCACGTCCGCCGTGCACCAAAAAACATCGTTGGATTTTAAATCAAACACCCAATCCATCGTGACATTGACCCCGGTCAAATACCCGCCCGTCGTATGCACAATGCCTTTAGGTTTACCAGTCGTCCCGGAAGTATACAAGATATACAAAATGTCTTCCGCATCCATGGGCTCAGGCTCACAATAGGCCTCTGCCTTTTCCCATAAATCATGCCACCAATGGTCCCGCCCCTGTTTCATGGGGATGTCCTGGCCTATCCTTTGCACGACAATCACATGTTCGATGCAGGGGGTCTGCCCCAGGGCCGCGTCCGCCATGGTTTTAATAGGCACCATCGCCCCGCGGCGCCATCCGCCGTCGGCGGTAATGAGCAGTTTGGCCTGAGCATCATTGATGCGGTCGCGCAAGGCCTCCGCAGAAAACCCGCCGAAAACAACCGTATGAACGGCCCCAATGCGACTGCAGGCCAGCATGGCAAAAATAGCCTCGGGCACCATAGGCAGATAAATGGCGACCCTGTCACCTTTTCGGATGCCCATGCTCTTTAAAACATTGGCCATTTTATTGACGTGTTCGTAAACATCCTGGTAGGTCAAGGCCTTAGTGTTGCCATTTTCACCTTCCCAATAAATGGCGATTTTTTTGCCAAGGTGGGCCTCGATGTGGCGGTCCAAACAATTATAACTGGCATTGAGTTTGCCGCCGATAAACCACTTGGCAAAAGGGCTGTTCCATTCCAAAACCTTGTCCCAAGGTTGATACCAATCCAAGCGGCGGGCGCACTCCTCCCAAAATTTTAAACGGTCTTGGAAGGCTTGCCGGTAGATAACGGGGTCTTTGACATTGGCGCGGTTTTTAAAATTCTCAGGAGGCTGCAGCGTTTTTTCTTCGCTCCACAAAACATCCACTTCGGTTTTGCATTGGCTCACAGGATCCATGGACTCGTTCTCCTATTTGATATAGGCCATCACGTCTTTGAATTTAGGATGGTCGGCCGTCCTTATCAATTCGCAAATAACGGATTCTCCCGTAATGACAGTCATGTTTTCCCGGTGCATCCTGGCTAGGGCCATGTCCCGGTTGAATTGGCCCCTGGAAGAAACACCATCGGCGACAACAAAAACCTCAAACCCGTGGGCCTGCAAGTCCGCGGCCGTCTGGTAAATGCACACATGGGTCTCGATGCCCGTTACCACCACCTGGCGGCGTTTGGTTTCTTTAATCTGGCGCGTAAAATCTTCACAAGCCCAGGCGCTGAAACTCCGTTTGGCAATGGGTTTGACCAACGGAAACAACAGCTCATTAATACCAAATACCGTAGGGCCTATTTTATCCGGTGCCTGCTCCGTCCACAGGATAGGGACCTGCAAAATTTGAAAAACTTTTATGAACCGTTCGATTTTATGGCATAGGATGTCAGGCTCATGCACTAAATTGGTGAGTTTGCTTTGCACATCCATGACCAGAAGCACACTGTCCTCGATATCCAACATCCTTGATTTCTCCTTATCGGTAGCTGCAGTCAGTTTCCGCAGCCGCTTAATTCAATACCAACCGGGCAATGGTCGGAGCCCATCACATCTTTTAAAATAAAAGCTTTCTTTAAACGCGGCAGCAAATTTTCCGTCACAAAGAAATAATCAATCCTCCAGCCCACGTCCCGCGCGCGCGCGCCTGTAAAATAGTCCCACCAGGTGTAATGCCCGCCCTCTTTGACAAAATGCCTGAAGGTGTCCACATAACCGTGCCTTATCAATTGACTGACCCAGGCCCTCTCTTCGGGAAGGAACCCGGTATTTTTTTCATTTTGTTTTGGCCTGGCCAAATCAATTTCCGTGTGCGCAGTGTTGACGTCTCCGCAAATGACCAGCGCTTTGCCTTTCTTACGCAAACCTTCCGCTTTTTTCAAAAAAGCATCATAAAATTTCATCTTGAAAGGCACGCGTTTGTTGCCCTCCCCGCCATTGGGAAAATAAACATTAAACAAAACAAAGTCGCCGTAATCGGCCATTAGAGTGCGCCCCTCGCTGTCGAATTCCTTGATTCCCAAACCTTCCACCACCAATCGGGGTTTTATTTTGGTATAGGTGGCCACCCCACTGTAGCCCTTTTTCTCAGCGGAAGACCAATAAACATGATACCCTTCCCGTTTGAGGATATTTTCCTCCAGTTGATCCGGGTGGGCCTTGGTCTCCTGCACACACAAAATGTCTGGGGACTCTTTATGCATCCATTCAAAGAACCCCTTTTTTTCAATGGCACGGATGCCATTGACGTTAAACGACAACAACTTCACTTCTTTATCTCCGCAGGGAAAATGATTCCGACCGATACCATGGCTTTCAGTGTTTCTTCCACTGTCCAGCCGGGATCTCTGGTCTGGTCGGGCTTGACTAAAATAATATAACCTAATAAAGGATTATGGGTGGCAGGAATCAATACTCTTAATAATTCTTCTCCGGTGGCATTGTCTTTGATGGTACCAGTCAAAAACCCTGCCATCCATCCTTGATTGTTGATGCCCTTGACCAAAAGCACCTTTTGGAAGGCTTGTTTGTCTGAAGCTGTGGAAAAACTATCAGAAAGTTGTTTTCCTATTTGATAAATAAACTTAATGACCGGAATACGTTCAATGAAGCCCCCGATTAAATGCAACACCCGGCGTCCAACCACATTACTGGCAACAAGACCAATCAGATACAAACTCAACAATACCAAAAGAATTCCCATGCCTGGGATATGTCGCACATGGATGTAAGGTTCCAGGGAACTAATGACCCTTTCATCAATGAGCTTATAGAGTATCCTAACGGCAATCCAGACCAATGCCAGCGGGATGACGGCCAGAAGGCCACGGAAGATATAAACGCGAAGGTGTTTTAAAAAATTTGTCATCGGGAATTTATAATAACACAAAAATTTTCTATGATAATCAAAATCTTTATCAAAATCTTTATTATTGACTTTCCTTACGAGGCCATTAAGATATTTTTCTATGCAAAATCGTAAACCTTGTGATCCTAACTTTAAAACACCTCCTGAAAAACTGTGCAAAGAAGAGCTCAATAAGCTGACCTCTCAAGGGTTTGTGGGTAATATAAAAGCCGACATCCGGGACACCTCCAGAGATGATTTGTCCTGGGAATCGGAGGCCCTGGCCAAGTCCCACGGGATCTATTTGGAATTTAACCGGGCCAAAGAATCCACCCAGGCCAAGGAATGGATTTTCATGATGCGCATCACCATTCCCGGCGGCGGACCTTTGAATCGCAACCAGTATAATCTCATTGATGAACTGAGCGAAAAATACACCAAAGACCCAGACGGCCTGCCTTCTATTCGCTTGACCAACCGCCAAAATATTCAATTGCATTGGATACGTAAGCCCCATGTCCTGGAAATGATCAAACGCCTGGCGGAATCAGGATTAAACACTCTTAACGGCTGCGGAGACAATACCCGTAACGTCATGGCCTGCCCTCTGTCACGTTTTTCCAAAATATTTAACGCTAACGCATGGGCCCAGAGGACCGGCTCTTATTTTCAACTCCCCCTAGAACCGTTTATTTCGGTCTGGGAAATCGATCCCACCAAGGTGCGTAAACCCGGAGAATCCTTTGATTACGGACCTCAATTGTTGAACCGTAAATTCAAAATCGGCTATGCCTCTGTCCTGCAGGATGCCGCCGGCAAGCTCACGATAGATAATTGTACGGAGGTTTTGACCGATGATACAGCTGTTGTCCCTGTTATTGAACGCGACCGCGTGGTAAAATTCCAGATTTATGTAGGAGGAGGCCAAGGAGAACGTAATGGTAAACCCTCCATGGCTTGCATGGGAGAACCCTTGGGGCAAACGGATGAAGCCAACCTTTTAAAAGTACTGGATGCCATCGTCAAAGTCCAACAAAAATGGGGTGACCGGGAAAACCGGGTCTGGGCTAGGGTCAAATTTGTGGTCAAAAAGATGGGTATCAACTGGTATCATGCCCAGGTAGAACAAATTTTGGGTTTTAAACTGGGGACCCCTGACCCTCATTTGGATGTTGGCGTCCGCCATCTGCATCACGGCTGGTACCAGCAACCGAGCAACGGCCTTTGGACCTACGGCGTCTATATTGAAAACGGCCGTTTAATCGACAATAGCCCCAATGGTAAACTTAAATCCATGTGCCGGTTTTTAATGAACAAATACCCTGCCGATTTTATGATTACGCCTAACCAAGACGCCATGTTTTGCAATATTCCAGAGTCCTCTAAGGTGGAATTTGAAGCGGATATGAAAAAATTTGGCTATGGCCTGCGTCACGGCAAGCCCTACTCTAATTTTAGGCTGCGTTCCGGTGCCTGCGTTGGCCGGAGCACCTGTCGCTTGACCTATACGGATTCAGAGAAATTTGAACCTGAACTCCTTGACCAATTGGAAGCCATGGGCTGGGGCGACATAAAAGAGTCTATCGGTATCACCGGCTGCGAACGCCAGTGCTTTAGACCAGCGACAAAAACCATCGGCCTGGTTGGGGCTGGGTTTGATCGTTACCAGCTTAAACTTATGGGAACGGAAGATGCCCGTCATCAGGGCGTCCCTCTTCTTTCAGCTGATGGCAACAACATATACATGAGGTCTATCCCCCGTGACCGGGTGGCCCAAGTCATTGATGTCCTGCTGAAACATTGGAAAGCCAATGCTAAGCTTGGTGAAGGTTTAGGGTATTTTAACCGCCGTATCGGTACAGAAGCTATTCTTAACCTTTTTAAGAACGACCCCGCAACAGCTGACCTGATGGTCAAACCTTTCCCCGCGGATTGCCTTGTCGACTAATTTTAGTAAAGATATAAATAGTTAGAATGTATTTAGTTATGACAATTTCTTGTCTTTAATGCTCCAATGGGTTCCTCTGATAAAAAAACCCCGTTTTTTAAAAACGGGGTCTATAAGAAATAATATAATGACAGTAGGCCGCGCCGAAGAAAACCTGCTGATAGCAGGGGCGGGCCTAGGAATTATATAAGAACATTCGCTTCATCCCAAGCGAAAGTAGCTTCATCTTCTTGCTGTCCTTTTTGATTTGACTCTTCGTTGTGTGGGCCGATCATAGGAATACACCTCCTTAAAAACTCCCATAGGGTGCTTTGACCCTATATCTTGGGAATAGATTGAAATTAAATATACCCTATTTTACTAAAATTGCCAAGAGATTTTTTGGGAGATGGCCTAATGGAATAATTAGGAACTTTATTCGTCGTCTCAATGGCCCCTGGCGGGACTAAAAGCAGGCAATATAATCCGCTCCCTGGGGATCAAGCGTACTGTAAGACCCATTCGCCTGCGACATCCTGGCTGGCCTCAACTTCTAAGCTTCCACCCTTGAAGTCTACAGTCTTGGAATTTACATACCTTACCAATTTCTTCAATAATCTTAAGTTTATTTACCGGCTGCTTTAATACGGGTTGATTTTTTAATCAGTTGCGGCATATAAAACTCTTTTTGGGTATGTGAAAAGTCTGGCTTAATAAATCGCTACTAATGACTTCTTTTTTTGACCCTTGGGCCTGTACGTGCCCCTCTTTAAGCAACAAAGCGTGGGTAAAAAAAGGGCAAATATCTTCCAGATAATGCGTGACTAAAACAATGGACGGCCCCTTAGGTTCCCGGCTTAACTTCCCCAGGAAATCATAGCAATGATAACGGGAAGTCAAATCTAAATGGGCAAAAGGCTCATCTAAAATAAGCAACCGCGGTTTACTGATAAGACTTCTGGAAAGAACCACTTTAAGCTTTTCACCTGAAGAAAGCTCTCCGAAATGACGGCCCTGAAGTTCCAAGGCTTCGAAAAACTCTAATTGATGGCGGATCTGGCTTTTAAAATGGGAAGAAATGCTGCTGACATAGCCGATGGAAGCATCCAGACCGGAAGCAATGACATCTTCAACCGGAACGTTCTCTTGGATACGGCCAAGCACCCAGGGAGCGACAAACCCTATTTCCCTTCGTAAGTCCGGTAAATATACCTCCCCAAGCTTTCCTCCCAGAAGATAGACTTCTCCATCGGTCGGCCAAAGATAACCGGAGGCGATCTCCAGCATGGTTGTTTTTCCGCAGCCGTTAGGCCCCATCAAAACCCAATGCTCACCAGGATTAATACACCAGTTAATGCCGGATAAAACCTGTTTAGATCCCCGGACAATAAAAACATTTTTTAGTTCCAAAAAAGAAGGTTGTGTCATGGGATTATAATTTTTGACCGACAACGATCATAACGGGATAGGACAATTGGATCTGGCCGTCTTGAGGGCGGGCCCCAACCCCTATTTTATCAACGCCTAAGTCTTGACGAAAAAGTTCATGGATTTTTTCCTCATCCCCGGGATTGGGAAAAGAAGACTTTAATTGATCTTCCAAGGTCATTTCTAATTTATAAAAAGCTGTTTTAAGGTCTTTTAACCCGCAGGAGGCCATCAAAGCCAGCATTTCCTTTTCTGTGAGGGCCCTGACATGGGACGGGTCGCGTAATTTCTCAAAATGATTATAAGCATCCACTTTTTCTGGCGGCAAGGCCACATCCGCCACCATGACCCTTCCTGCATGAGCACAGACCCGGACCATTTGCTTTAAAACCGTTTGGGGTTCAAGGAAATGATGAAAACTAAAACGGGTCATGACCAAAGAGAATTTATTATCGGGATAAGGCAAACGAGACACGTCCCCTACCTGCCAAGTGACATTCGTGAGATTCCTTTCTTCTTGGATTTTCTTGGCCTGCTCAATCATGGCAGGAGTAATATCTATGCCGGTCACCTGTTTGGCCAAAGGCGCAAAAGCGCAAGAGACCAAGCCCGAACCGCAGGCCACGTCCAAAACAGTATCAGACAAAGTCACTGCCGAAACCTTAAACATCAAGGCAAAAGCCTCCTTGTTGGAATGGGCCTGCATCTTATAAGTAAAGGGCTGGGCTTGACGGGTGAATTGATCGACAATAGATTGGTTATGATGGAGATCTTCCTCCAACTTCATGGCTCCGATACGCCAAAGTTGGCCGAAGAACGGCCCCAAAAGAAAACCTAAGGCCGCCACCCCAGCCCCCACCGAAACAAAAGCCATGAAGGCAACAAAAATTTTACCCAAAGCCGTGACCGGCGTATACGTAGGCCCTTGAGCGGTAGCAATCATACTCATAAAATAGAATGCATCCAGATAGCGCATCTTTTCTATGCAATGCACGCCCACCGTACCCAAGGTCATAATGGAGGTAATGATGAGCAAACAATACAAAGCTCTCTTGTAAACGGAGTGGAAATGGTGCTTAGACATGTTCTTTAATAAGAGGGTTCTTTGGCAACAGACAACATCTGGGAAACCTCGGTGATTTTTTCACGGGGCTTGCCTGCTTTTAAACCAAGCATAATTTCATAGGCATCGATTTTCTTCCAATCGATAAAAGTAATCGGGTCTATGCTGCGCTCCCTAAGAAATTTCACAACGGCTTCCGTACTGGGGGTCTCACAGGCAGGTAAATCTTCTAAGTCTTCCACAAGAGACCGGACGGTTTCTTCCGCGCGAATTTTATTAGTGCCGATCACACCGCTGGCCCCATGACCGATCCAGCCGGATACATACCAGCCATCCTTTGCCGTTCCCCCATCTAAAACACGGCCCAGACGATTAGGTATGATTCCCTTCTCGGGTGAAAAAGGCACCCCTTGCATGGGAACACCTTCATAACCGATGCTGGTAAAGAAAAGACCACACTCGATTTCTTCAAATTGACCGGTTCCTTTGACCTTTTGTTGTCCCGCATCCCCCGTTAACTCATTGATCTCAAACTTGACTTTTTCCACACGGTCTTTCCCTATAATTTCAACAGGGGTCCTTAAAAAGTGCAGGACAAATTTACGCTGGCGATTTTGATGTTTCAGTACGGTAAAAGACTGCAAAATCTCAATGTTTTTCTTTCGAAAAGAATTAACGACACCATGCGTTTCGGCGGAGCTTGCTTCATTCAGTTGTAAATCTTTCTGATCCACGACTGGATAAGCGTCTTTTAGCCCTCCCATTTCCCTGATTTCCAACGGCGTGAAAGCGGCCTGAACAGGCCCACGACGGCCATAAACATGCACCTCTTTGACCCTGCTTTTGGCTAGTTCATCCAGGGCATGCTGGCTGATGTCGGTCTTGGACAACTCCTCGGCCGTAGAGCATAAAATACGCGCCACATCCATGGCCACATTGCCTTGCCCCATGATCACCGTGACTTCATGCGAAAAATCGAAACAGCAGTCACGAAACTGGGGATGCCCGTTATACCAGCCCACAAACTCCGTCGCTAAATGGCTACCTTTGAGGCCCTCTCCCTTAATCCCCAAACGGCGGTCAGCTTCCGTCCCGTAACAAAATACAGTGGCATCGTAAAATTTCTTTAATTCAACGACACCGATACTTTGTCCCACAGCAACATTGCCAAAAAAAGAAAACCTCGAGTCCGAGGCTATTTTTTCATAAATTTTAATGACGTTCTTTATTTTTTCATGGTCGGGTGCCACACCGTAGCGCACCAAACCGAAAGGCGCAGGCAATTTTTCAAACATGTCTATTTTGACATTGAGGTCTTGTTTAAAAAGAGTCTCCGCCACGTAAAAACCCGCAGGGCCGGCACCGACGATAGCAACTCGCAAAGGACGTTGAGTTGTACCTAAAATGGTCATAACTATCCTTTCACTCCCTTCTGTAGAAAATATAATAAAAATTCATTCAATAGAACGAGTGTATTGTAACAGACAAAAACAATATTGCGAATGGAAAGTACGATTCTTAAGATTTCCGCCTAAAATCCAGGTTTAATGAAAAGAAATACACTGCAGAATTCCTTGCGGCCAGAGTCCGAGAAAAAGATTGGCCAATAAGGTGACCATTAAAATGATCTGAAGCGCCGGTGAACCGTTTAAAGGCCTGATAAAATCTTCTTTGTTAAAATACATGACCTTAATAATTCGCAAGTAATAGAAAAGTGCCACAACACTGTTGGCCACCGCAACGACCGCCAATATGTAAAATTTGGCCTGTATTGCGGCGGCAATCACGACAAATTTCGCCATAAATCCTGCCAAAGGAGGCAACCCGGCCAAAGATAACAAAGAAGCAGACATCACCAAAGCCGCCAGCGGAGACTGCCGTGAAAGGCCCGCGTATTGGTCTACTTCTTGCCTATCGGTAAGGATAACACAGCCGAAAGCTCCTGTGTTCATAACCACATAAATAAACAGATAAATTAAAAGGGCCTGGATACCTACCGCAGTTACCACAGTCAAAGCAATCAACATAAACCCCGCGTGAGCAATGGAAGAATAGGCCAGCAGCCGTTTCACGTTGGTCTGCCTTAAAGCAATGACATTTCCCACCGTCATTGTGATAATGGCGAGTGCTTGCGCCAATGTGCTCCATTGATTAATCAAAGCTGCATGGTCGCCTATAAAAACCCGTAACAAAAGGGCAAAGCCCATGGCTTTAGGCCCAATAGACAAAAAAGCGCTTATGGCTGTCGGAGCACCCTGGTAAGCGTCGGGAGCAGCCATATGAAAAGGAACCAACGAGCACTTAAAAGCCAGCCCCGCTAAAATAAACACGACCGCTAAAAGAAATCCGGGCAAATAAACATGCCCGCTGTGCGCCATGGATGCGATGACCTTTAAGTCAAGCGTCCCGAACATTCCATAGAGCAAAGAAATCCCATACAGCATGACCCCTGTCGACAAAGCGCCGAAAAGAAAATATTTAATTCCGGCTTCGGTAGAAAACATATTATTTTTTAAATACCCAACCAGGATATAAGAAATTATCGAGACCGCCTCAACCGTGACATAA
>JAJXTI010000123.1 GCA_021783915.1 bacterium | reverse complement strand
GATCTTGTATGCGTTAATGAATATCCTTGTTTGCTAAGCAGGTTTCCGAGGGACTTAATACTGCCTAAAACTATCTGTTCTTGCTGGTGATGAAATTGTAAATTCTTAATAGCTGTTACCGCTTGCTCGGCAAACACCGAAAGCATTTGCCGATCAAACTCTACAAAAAGATCGTCATTCTTGGAACGTCGAATAAATATAGCACCGATATAATCATCACTGATGAGCGGCAATCCCAGAGTATGGTTTTCCAAGACCGCATTGCCTTGTGTGACGGCGATGACCTCTGGCGGAACATTCTTTAATTCTTTCGGCCTTTGACGCAAAATATTAATTTGATTGTCAAAACTGGCAATGAGATTGATGTCTTTTTTGACAGGGTCAATCAAATAAACGCTGGCTGAAGAAGCATGGATAAACTGACATAATAAGCGGGTCAACCGTAACGTCAATTCTCCGACGGTATAGGTAGAATTGACCAAACGGTAAACCATATGCACGGCGGAAAGAATCAGGCGATAACGTTTAGAAGGTGAAATGCTTGTCATACTTTTTGATATGGATCAAATAACCGTTTGTGCTCATCAAGTGCAAAACGGTCAGTCATGGAAGCGATGTAATTACCAATTATTTCATATTTTTGCGCTTCAGTAAATTCTTCTTGACGTGAATATATATTATATGGCAGTTGTTTAGGATTTTTAAGGTAAACCTCAAATAAATTTTGGATGACCCTTTTGGCTTTAGTGGTCATACGTTCCACCCGCCAATGATGGTAGAGTTTATCATTGAGCGTCTGTTGCAAACCATCTCTCTCCTCCGCCATTTGTCTGGAAAAACAAACAACGGGCTGTTTATAAACTTTGACTTCATCGGAAGATTTAAAAGAAATTTCTTTAAGGCCTTGGTAGGTCGTTGCCAGAAGGTCTTTGACCTGCATATCAATAAGCTCTTTGACAATTTGATATTTAAACATTTGGGGATCTGAGCGTTTGGCATCATTACCGATTTTCTTAACCGCCCTCTGCCAAAGAGAACTGTCCATCAAATCTTCTTCATGAATGCAACCAGAGGTCAATCCATCATCAATATCATGATTTAAATAAGCCAAAGAGTCAGCAATATCTACAACCTGGGCTTCTAATGTCGGACCCTCTTTAAATTTACGGTAGGCGCTTCCGGAAGGTGTATCATAAATGGTTTCATGTTTTAAAATCCCAACCAAAACCTCACGTGTCAAATTAAGCCCGTCAAAATGGGGATACTTCTTTTCGAATTTAGTGACGATTTCAAAACTACGTAAATTATGATTAAAGCCTTTCCCGCTACCACGACGAACAATTTCATCCAAGGCCTCTTCCCCCGCATGACCAAACGGTGGATGCCCTAAATCATGAGCCAAGGAAATGGCCTCTATCAAATCTTCATTCAAGCGTAAATTTCGACCAATGGTACGGGCCAACTGGGCGACTTCAATGGTATGCGTTAAACGGGTGCGATAATAGTCCCCTTCAAAAATGACAAAAACTTGGGTCTTATATTCGAGTTTGCGAAAAGCCTCAGCGTGAACAACACGATCTCGGTCTCGTTGGTAACATGTACGCCCCTCATGTTGGGGCTCTTCATGCTCACGCCCGGTGGAGTCTTTGCTCTTCATAGCATAGGACGCCAAAATTTTATCTTCTAACTCTTCTAGATCTTTTCTTGTTCTCATCCGTTAATAATAAATAAATCGCCTTGAGCGATTGAGAAATTACCTTTGTTTCACTGACCACCGGCATAAAATTATGGTCCCCCTTCCAACGGGGTACCATATGAAAATGAATATGTTTAGGGATACCCGCCCCGGCAATGCGTCCTAAATTAATCCCAATGTTAAATCCATGGGGGGCAAGTGCCTTCTGCAAAAGGTCTTTGGTCTTAATCAGCACTTGCATCATATCTTTAAGCTCATTATCTGTAAGCTTATTAATATCCGCAACATGTCGCTTGGGCAAGATTAAGCAATGGCCGTTAGTGTAAGGATAAATATTCAATACCACATAGGTAAAATCGCTACGCAAAACAACATAATTTTTTACATCGTTGTTCTGTTTGAGAATACGACAAAAAATACAACCCTTATGCTGGTTACGAATCACCTTGGTAATATAACCTTCCCGCCATGGTGCCCAAAGTCGTTGCATAAGAGGATATTTTAGCAGAGAATGCCGTCTTGACCAGCAGATTCTAACTGATTCTAACTGATTCTAACTGACTTCTGTCAACTATGAGCCAATTAAAAGATTATTTTAAAACTTTAGGTAGATAATGAATCAAGATTCGCAATTGTTCAAAATCTCTCTGCATTTGATCCAAAGGTACACTAGATGAAGCAAACCTGACCAAATCGCAACGTTCAAAAAGCCCTTTTAAGGCCTCAAGTTTAGAGGGATCTATTGAACGTTTTTTAAGATAAACTTCAATCATACTCCCACTTAAAGACGCTAGAGGCACATGCATCTTGTCCGCTAAGTAATCATTAAGGGTCTTATACAAGCTGCTATAAAACTCCTTGCTGTTGTTCTGCTGCAAATGGACTTTTGTCGCTTTAAGCAGTCCTCTGGCTTTGCTGTCAGCTTGCCATCTTCGGGCAAAAGCCTCATCATTATGGAGTCTTTTTTGGAAACCTTGCCAGGTTCTCCAGCCAAACCATAGGCCAAATATGGCGCATACAGATGCCCAAAACCTCCAATCCCTGAATGTTATTTTTAACCTGGCTAACAGGCCCTGCGCTGATCTTTCCACCCAATCAAACCTCACGACAAAGATCTTGTTTGAAGCCGGTTTAGTTTTATCAATAAAACCATAGGCTTTAAATTCGTCCCCCGCTGCCGGTGGCAACACCTTAATGGAAAATGGTCCTTGAGTGATTGTTTTATATTCTTTGGTTTGAGGATCAAAATAACAGAAAGAGATGGCCGGTACTTCGGTGATGTTCTGGTTGGTAGGAATAATGACCTGTTCTAATGCTTTGGAATCCTCATTTTCTTTAATCTGAGGGTCATATGTTTTAAAACGATTGTCATTGAAGGTAGGCATTGTTAGGTCCTTAAAGCGTCCTGTCCCAGTTATTGCCATATGCAATGTCAAAGGGTCTCCCACCTTAACCGAAGATGGTCCAATACTTGCTTTAAAAGCATATTGGCCCACGGCACCGGAAAAATTCCGCGGTTGCCCCAAGCTAGGCAACGGTAACACCTGAATAGAAACAGCTGGTGCATGCAAAGTAATAGGCCTGGTCTGTTCAGTGGCAAAAAGGTCGGAAAAAAAATCATTATCTCTTTGCCGTATATGGTAAATAAGATCCCCCGTTGCTTGGAAAGGGCCTACAGTAAGTTCCCCGGGGCGCGTGGGGTAAATATTGGCATCAAATCGTAAAACATCAAAATTGACACCATTAACAACCTCCTTGGCCCTTTGCATGGAAGCCGTCGCGTCCGCCGTAAAACCATCAGGAGTCATATAAGGAGCCGCAGCCAACTGCAGAGACAAATCTTTAACGTAAACCTTCATCACAAGAGGCGTTTTCTGGCCGACGTAAACCTCTTTGGGACCGATAAAGGCCTTCATAAATACTTTGTCTTCAATGCTCTGTTCTTGGTCAGTTTCTGTACCACTGGAGGCTGAAGAGGATCTGGCAACCACATCTATATCAATAGGGGAAGTAACATAGGTATGACCATCCAACATCAGTGAAATAGGTGGTATTTGAAAATGGCCAACCTTGGATGGAAAAAGGTTATAAATAAAAGAATGCTCACTTGATGAGACCCCGTTAACAATAAAAAGTTTTGTGCTTGGCCCTACAAAACGGGTCTCAAAACCGTTGATTGCTGGCATAGGAATTGCAGGAACGTCCCCTTTACCACCATGCACTGTCAGGGTCAGCTCCACGACATCCTGCAGGGATATTTTATTAGCATTGACCGTGGCCTCAAAACTTATATTTTCAGCCAATACACTTGACGGATGTAAAAAAAGAACACAACACATGAA
>JAJXTI010000027.1 GCA_021783915.1 bacterium | reverse complement strand
AAGTTGAAAAACTGCTCGTCGAGCAGTTTTATAAAACTCTCAAACTTAGAAAAAACGCGCCTGACAAGAGTCGAACTTGTAACCCTCAGTTCCGTAGACTGATGCTCTATCCAGTTGAGCTACAGGCGCAAATCTTCCACAGAAAAATAAATTTAAGCTAACAGCCTAGTCCCTCCGTTCGCATGGAGGGACTAGTGCAAAATCTATAACTTGTTTAATTATATATGGTTATAACTATTCCATTAAATTTTATTTTCTCTCGGTAGATATTTTGTTCCACCGATAAAAAAAGAATTATACAATAAATGATTATCATTACAAGTGAAAAATCTTTCGTAGAAAAGAACCGAGAAAGAATGTGGCCAGAGCAGTACCAAGCATAAGGAATACCGTTTCAAGGAATTCTCTTAAAAAACGACGCTCGAACACGACCACACTATAAAATGTCAATAAAGCAATCAATAATATTCCGATTGCTGTTGAAAAAATAAAAGCATGGGCCATGTTTCGAGTGAAAAAATAAGGCAAGGCCAGCATGACGGCCGAAATAATGTAAGAAACACCTGTGGCAATGGCTGATACCCATGAGGACCGGCTAAGGTCTTGTTTGGCTTGTAAATAAGCGGCAGAGCCCATAGAAATGGCCGCGGAAAATCCGACAATAAGGCCAGAGATACCCGCAAAAAGCGTCGAATTTGTAACACCGAGAAAACCTGCATGGGTGCCCGTGATCTCTACGATGGCATCCGCCAAACCCAATGCAATAAAACCAATATATTTAATGACGGTTTCCTGAATCTGGCTGGCAAAGAAATCCTCATGTTCTTTTTCATCCTGAATTATTTTTTCAAGTTGGATTTTTTCTTCGCCGGGTAATTCAGCGGCCACATTTTTGTACTCCTCAATGATTTCATGCTCATGGCGTTCAAGGAGTTTAATAGTAAAAGTCAACCCCAATAATTGGCGCATGAGACGGAAAGCAAATAAAAAAAACGGACTTACGCTGGCCTTATGGCCAGGTATAAACTTTTGCCAAAAAATATAATGTTCTTGTTCCTGCGCCGCAAGTTTTGTTAAGACTTCCTTGTTATGCGGATTCTTCTCCTGCGTTGCCAACTCTTTGTATAGCACAAGAGCCGAATACTCATCTAAAAGATATTGGGAATATTTCATATACAACCTATTTGTCAAAAGATATTACTTTTTATTAATCTCTTGCAACATATGTTGACGGTCTAGACCAATTTTTTGCATGGCCTCACCGGGATTCGTTGTGTAAAAACGGCAAAATGTGGCGACTTCTTTGATGGTATGGACCCCCCGCTCGGATAAATTCTTAAGCACATTAGCACGAATCCAGGTTTCAGCGATTATGTCCCTGGGAGTCAGTCCTGTTTCTTGGGCCAAACGGTCACGGTAAATCGTGCTCGGTGAGCTGGCCATAACCTTTTTTTGCTCATAATTATATTTAAAAATTTCATGCCTTAAAATATGGTTGTTTTCCATACCGCTAATTTCAGTGACTTCATCTACAATGCGAAAGAGCCTACCATCCACATGATAACGCTTCAAGATAACAAACACATCAATAAGGTTAATGAGCATCAACGGTACATTCATCGGTTCATTATTAAGACGCATAATGGCTTCTTTGGCAGTTAAGGCATGAATAGTACTCATACAATATTTACCAATATTGACCGCCGTTATCATATCACGCGCCTCTGCCCCCCTGACTTCCCCCACAATCACCCGTTCCGGACGCATACGTAAACTATTTTTTACCAAATCCGAAAGGCTCAAATTATCATCCGTTTCCAAACGGGAACAACTGTCTTCTAAAAAAGTATTAAGCTCAAGGGTATCTTCAATGACCACCAAACGATCTTTAGGGGGAATAAAAGCCAGCAGGGCATTTAAAAGAGTGGTCTTACCAGTCCCAGGCCCACCGGCAATAATGACATTGGCAGGACGGATAGACAAACCTTCCATATATAACCATAATTGTCCTGCGACTTCATAGCTCATACTGCCACGCTTTAGCAAATCAATAATACTTAAAGGATCCACTTTAGCTTTAGTAATAGTCAATTGCGGCCCTAAAGGGGTGTCTACGATATTCACACGGCCGGCCAAATTAGCCAACTCCACATTGGCAATTTTGTTATAACCATGCCGGCCGGAGAAAACGATAAGCTTTTGGATAAATATATCCAATTCACGACGTGAAGAGAATTTCTTGTTAGTGCAAACAAAACCTTTCTGAGCATGGTGAATATAAATGGGCTTGAGAGCATTGATAATAATATCTTCTACATCCGCATCGCATAAAAGGTCTTCCACGACCCCATAAGAAAGGAAGCTTTCAATAAAATCAGTTTTTTCTGAGGCTCCAGGCAATGCACGGCGAAATTCCCCACCCGCATCTTCCTTAAGCGCTGCCTCCAAAGCAAAAGTAACCAATGCCTGCCGCTCTTCATCCGGCAAAAATAAAGTCATTTTGCCTTTTAATGCGCTAAGAAGCAACGTTTCTAACTCTAAAATTTCTATCTTATTCATGGTTTATTATGCTTGTCTTTGGTCTCGTAATGACTATGGCTGCCTTGGAAATGTCTAGATATTTATTAGCTATACGACTCACATCTTCGATGGTCACAGCATCTATTTTTTTATAAAACTGTTGGTAAGAATTATACCCTAGGCCGTATAATTCATCTCTGCTTGCTGTATGCGCCAGGGCCGCGTTGGTTAATAATGAACGCCTTAAGGCCCCCTTTAAATAACTCTTGGCCATGTCTAACTCTTCAGCGGACGTCCTCTTCGTTCTTAAATCTTTCAATTGTTCAACTATAATATCTTTAACGCTATCAATTTTATCCGGCTTCGTCAACACATAAAGGGTAAAAGTACCCGTATCCAGATCAGGGCTATAGCTTGAACTGGTGGTATAGGCCTGACCCAATTCATCCCGTATTTTAATAAACAGCCTTCCGCTTAAACCAGCCCCTAAGATAGCATCAATGGCTTCCATACCAAAACGGTCATCATCTTTCAAGCTTGGGGCCTGAAAGGCCATCATGAGTAATGCCTGTTCTTTATCCATTTGTAAATTTCTTACCCTGGTCTGTTGAGGGGGCCCCTCATGAAACATTTTAAACCCTGCATTGCTGTCCTTTTTCAGAAACCCAAATTTGTTCTTTAAAATTCTTAAAACTTTATCGGAATCACAGTTGCCAAAAACAGCAATCACCATATTATTACCGTACATCAAGCTCCGATAAAAATTAATAATATCTTGCCGGGTAATTTTAGAAAGGCTTTCCTGTGTACCTAAAGGATCCCGACGCATGGGGTGTTTCAAATAAAGAGTTTTCAGTAAAGCCCTGGAGGTGAACGACATAATATCATCTTGGCGTTCTTGTATGGCAGTTAGCATGTCCTGGCGCTCTCGGTCAATAGCCTTCTGCGGCATGGAAGGGTCTTTAACTAAATCTTCCAAAAGATTTAAAGAAAAATCTAGGTCCCCAGACAAAATATCCATGCTTATCCGCATTGTATTCTCACTCGAATTGCTGGATAAAACCCCACCCCTTTGCTCCATGGCAGAGGCAATTTGATCTCCAGACATATGCAGCGTCCCTTTAGTCCAAACACTGGCGGTTAACTGGGCAATGCCTCCTAAATCGGGGTTCTCCTCCCTAGTACCACCACGTACAAATAATTGAATAGAATCCACAAGAACGTTATGATCTTCATGTACAAGAATTGTCAGGCCATTGGCCAAAACAACTTTCTTAATTCCCTCATCATTAACTACCGCTTGCCCTTGTGTCGTTACAGGTGCCATACTTTTAGGTTTTAATACATCCACGGTTAAATGCGAATCCTGTAAATATCTATTAGCCACCCTTTTTATGTCCTCATTGCTTACATTTTTGATTAAATCCACATAGTGGCGTGAAAAATTAGCATCTGAGGTGATCGCTTCGTCTATCGCGGCCCTGCCTGCCAAATTAGGCGCAGTTTGATTACCAAAAACAAAGTCGGCCAAAACTTGTCGTTTAGTTTTATCCAATTCATTTTGTGTTAACCCATGTTTTTGAATATCTCTGATCATATTTTTTGTTAGAGTAAGAACCTCTTTGAGGTAATCTTTAGACATAACCCCTTCAATATCAAAAATACCTTTGTCTTGGGGGGTAAAATCAGACGAAGAAATACTTTCAACAAGACGCTTATTTTTATATAACTCCTTATATAGCCTGGAACTTTCCCCTTGACCTAAAGCCATAGATAAAACATCTAAAGCATACAAATCCGGATCTAAAACACTAACTCCCTGATAGGCAAAAGAAAAATGAATTAATGGGGTCGGGTAATATTGTTCCGCGTAACGTTTATAACTCTGTGTGGGCTCCTGCGGAAGATTCCGCTGAAGGAAAGCAGACGGTCTAAAATTCTTAAATGCATCTTTAATAAGCGGCAAAATCTGTTCAGCCTTTACGGCCCCTGCTATGGAAAGGATTATATTATTAGGGATATAACGTTCTTTATAATAACCATAAAGTTCGTCGCGGGTAATGGAGTCAAAAAGCACAGGGTAGCCAATAGTCGGGAACCTATAAGGATGTCGAATATAAACATTGTGGAAAACCAAATCACTTAAGACCCTCTCGGGCCTATCGTTATAAAGCCTCATTTCTCCGTGGATGACTTTACGTTCCTTCTCCATCTGCTGAACGTCAAAAGTTGAATTCATGAGCATGTCGCTGATGATATCTAGCCCTTGGGCGAACGAATCTTTTGGTAAATCCAGGGTGTAAATCGTGTAATCAAAACCGGTAGAAGCGTTAATCTCCCCCCCTAAACTCTTGACTTCCCTGGCAATGGCCCCTACGGGACGTTTGGTTGTCCCTTTAAAAAGCATGTGTTCAACAAAATGTGAAATGCCCATACCTAAATACCGGCCTTCCACAGCAGAACCGGTTTTCACACAGGCATCGATGGAGACCACTTCACTGGCAGGTAATTCTTGAATGAGAACCGTCAGCCCGTTGTCTAAAACTATTTTAGAAACTTGCGCCTGGTTGGCAAAACTGAAAGAAGGGGAAAAAAAGAATAAAAAAAAACCAAAAATAATGTATTTTAGCAGCATTTAATTGTTCTTTCTGTGCCATTGATCTAACAATTTACGAATATCCGTTGAAGAATTTTTAACAATTTGTCCACAAATAAAAATCAACAGGGAAAAGGGCCACACATCTTCCGGGCCAATCAGCAGTCCTGTGGAGGTGTTTTCCTGGGATTGCAAATGGTTACCATAATATTTAATGGCTTCATCTAATTTCCCTTCGAAAATATCTAAAGAAGACATTTTATTATTGTATTTCATAGAAGGTAAAGAAATTCCCCTGATTAAAAGATAATTAATCATGGAGTCGCTATCTAAATCCGGTTGGTCCTTCAGATCAAACCCTTCAAATTGCGGAATATTCGGTGGCAATATCAAAGACGGTTTCTGTACCAAAACTTCTCCTTTTCTGACAACAGTATCACCAGGATTAATGGAGGAAGCAGACAAAAGAATATACGGTACATGCGTGTCCATAAAAGTCTGCAAAGATAATATACGGCTGCGGATAATCTCAGTCTCTTTCAATGCTTTTTCAAATGATTCTTGGATATCCATAGATCAACAAAACCTATTTGCGTAACCCCATTCTTCTTCGGTTGATATGGTTCTACGTTTATGGTAAAAACCACGGAGTGGCCGTGCGTTACATAGGGGCCTATCTGCCACGCCTTCATAATTTTGGCTACTATATCATAATAAGGCCAAAACAGAGATAAAAAAGTTCGACAAATCTCCAAAATGTCTGCTTTAAAAGCGATCCTGTACCTTGTACCCCTTTATTATATACATATATTATTTCTGTTCAGTCCTCTAGGGGCGGGCCTACGATTGACCATCATTGACCACCTTTGGCAATACAAAATAATAGCCCTTTAATTTGACCTTTTATATTTGAGATAGGCGTCCACAACATCACTGATGTTCTCGTAAAATGTGTCTTCCCCCAACAGATCGGTGATCTCGTACCTGTCAAGCTCGGCCTTGACAGGGCCAACAAGATTCGCCCAGACAAGCCGAATCCCGCGGTCTTTCAGAATGCCATAGATCTCACGCAAGGTTTCTGCTGCCGAGAAGTCCACATCAGCGATCGCTGAGGCATCAATGCAAAAGCAGGACAGAGGAGGATCTGTTGCCTCGACCAAGCCAACGACCTGCTCAAAAAGCTGTTGAGCGTTGGCATAATAAATCGTGTGAGCAAACCGGTACACCAAAAGCCCTGGCTCAATCTGCTTAGGGGAAGTCACCGGCAAAATCCGCCAGGCACCTGTCGTTTTGTCCATCGTCACAATGACGTTCTGCGACCGGTAACTCCGCCGTACATGCTCAATCAGGGAGAGAACCATAGCAATGACTATTCCCTGTTCGACACCGACCAAGACGACCACAACGGCCGTAGCCAATGCCACCCCAAACTCGGACGGACGTTGACGCCAGACTTTGCGCATCCCCCGAATATCAATCAATTGCAGGCCAATTAGAAAAACCACCGCTGAAAGGACTGCCCTAGGCATATTAGTCATTGGGCCTGTAAAAAACAACAAGACCAGAAGGACGATCAGGCTCGTGATAATCTGGGACAGCTGACTGCGGCCGCCGGCACTGTCGACCATCTGAGTCTTTGTCGGGCTCCCGTTCACGACAAATGTTCCGGAAAATGCCGCTCCGACATTCGCCAAACCTAAGGCCATCAAATCAATGTTCTCATTAAACGACTCGTCGTATCGAGCAGCATAGGCCCGCGAAGTCGCGGCACTTTGGGCCAAGATAACAATGAACATCGAAAAAGCCGTGGGAAGCAATTTCAGGACGAGAACAAAAGACCAAGGGACATCCGGCAAGCCAATTAAAGGCAGTCCCTGTGGGATTTCACCCAATATATGGACACCATGAGCTTTGAAATCAAATGCCCAGCTGGCAACAATGGCACCTATCACGGCAATGAGAGCACCAGGGATCTTTCTTGAGATATTCTTTGATCCCACAATGACTCCGATGACAATGAACGATATCACCAAGTCATAGAAATTCGTCTGGCCGATTTGTCGCACATCAACCATGATCTTTTGAATCAATCCGTATCCTCCCCCCGAAAGACCCAGCATACCAGAGATCTCGCCAAGAGCGACTTGGACGCCGACACCCGTCAGGAAACCGATCAGTACTGTTCTTGACAAAAAATCCGCCATAAACCCCAGTCTTACAACGCGTGCGAGGATTAATAAACCAGCGGACATCAACGCCAAAACTCCAGCAAGCGCGGTATACTCGTGAGACCCCGTTGCCGCAATCCCGACTAAGGCCGATGCTAGAATGGCCGCAGTGGCCGAGTCAGCCCCAACAACTAAATGTCGGGACGAACCGAAGATAGCGAACAAAACCATAGGAACGAGTAAAGTATATAAACCGGTTATCACTGGAGTACCCGCAATCTTTGTGTACCCCATCACTTCGGGGATTGCAAGGGCCGCCAAGGTGATCCCCGCAATCACTTCGGCAGATATTTCCGATTTTTTGATTGGAAGTATCCCCTGGAACATGGGAAAACGCCTTTCGCGGGTCTGTTTTTCAGTTTTGATCATAATTTCTGGAAGAATACCCTAAAAATTAAACTCGGGTCGGTTTATTTTAGGTGTTCTCTTTGGTCTTACTCGTAAGCAGTTTACGAATTGACTCTAACGCCTCTTGGCGTTTGGCATCCAATTTAGGGTAAGACATTTGAAGGCTTTCCAGTGTGTCTAAAAGAATATGGGAAATAATTAACCGGGCATTTTCTTTGTCATCTGCGGGAACAATATACCATGGAGCGATCCTCCGGCTTGTCGCGCTAATCGCGTTCTCATAGGCTTTCATATAATCCTTCCAATATTTTCTCTCGTGCAGATCATAGGGGCTGAATTTCCAGTTCTTGGCCGGATCATCGATACGTTTTAAAAATCGTTTACGCTGCTCTTCCCTGGAAAGATGAAGAAAGAATTTTATGATCCTGGTACCATTGCGATACATGTGTTTTTCAAATTCGCAGATAGAATGGTAGCGCTCTTGCCAAAAATCTCTCTTAACAACCAACTCCGATGGGATTCCTTGGGCCTTTAAGATTTCGGGATGCACACGAACGACAAGCACTTCTTCATAATAGGAACGGTTAAAAATACCGATCCGTCCCCGCTCAGGCAGACATTTGGTTGTTCGCCATAAAAAATCATGTTCCAATTCCTGCGCGCTGGGGTGTTTAAAACTAAAAACCTGGCAACCTTGTGGATTAATCCCGGACATCACATGCTTGATAGAGGAATCTTTTCCCGCCGCGTCCATCGCTTGGAAAATCAGTAAGAGAGAATAACGGTTATAAGCATAAAAAACATCTTGAAAGGAAGAAAGCCGTAGGACGTGCCCCTCAATTCTTTTCTGGTACTCTTCATTGGATTTGTAAAAAGGGCTTATTAAAGTCGGCCATTTCTTAAGATCGATTTCTTTCCCTTCCCTTGCATAAAAATCTTTGGAATTGATGTGCATCTTTATCCTTTCTCAACACGCTTTGACCTACGCACAGGAAGGCCCCTAAATAATTTCTTCATTTTTGGCAAGTTTAACGATAACATTTAATAAACTGGCGGAGAGGCAGAGATTCGAACTCTGGATGGGCCTCACGACCCATAACGGTTTTCAAGACCGCCGCTTTCAACCACTCAGCCACCTCTCCCAATAAGGTCGTTAATTATACACATCTTCCCTTTTTAAGGGAATGAAATTTGACCAATACATCATCTGAGCGACATCCTTAAGTTTAAGCAGCTGGTACACCTTTCCTAAGGGGATCCCTCTTTGCAATAAACCCTTGGCCAAGCCCAAACGTCGACCGTCTCTGATACGCCGCTGTGGGGCATCCAAGAGACGGACATGCAAGGTGGGGTTATCATTAATAAAACCAATTCTTATGCCATACTCTAGAATTTCCCTCAGAAGTAAAATTGTTAAGTTAACAATTTTAGGCTTAACACTCTTTGCTAAAAGGATTTTGTATGATTCTATTTGAGAGGGGGTTATTTGAGATATTTTTTTGATATGCGGATAGCTGTTGCTCAAGAAACATGTCCAGTGCTGCCAAGTTTCCATAAAACGTTTAATGCTTTTAATGGAGAACTCTCCCTTCGCATAAATCAAAAACTGTTCAAAAAATGCCGCTAAATCAATTTCGCGAATGATGGTCAGGGTTTCTCCTTGGGCAATCTTGGCTTCAATTTGCTCAAGCATTTTCTTGGCGGCATCCTTATTAGAACCGGCAGGCTGAGAATATAAAAGCCCCCGCGCATAAAACTCTATATAGTAAATGTTCCCTACCTTACGAAGTTGTCCCATAATTAGGAACCCATTTTTGTCTTTAATTCTTTCAATGGGTTTATTTCTTTAGCGGGATAGCGGCAAGCGTTAACTCAACAACAATGGCCTTACGTTTCCAATAAAAAAAACTGAACTCCAATTTGTTTTGTTGGTCAGGGCTATATTCAACCCCCTCCATAACTGAATTCTTATAGTTATGCGGGCCCCCAACGACCAAATCCACATAGCCTAATCTGACTAATTCACTCTTAAAAGCGGCCACTAACAAACCACAAAATTCCCCATTGATATCCATCATTGATGAATCATCTTCATCTTCGGGAACAGTAAAACCCAATGCTTTAAACAGTTTGCCGGCATTCTCTAAATCAACATATAATACCAAAGCGCCTTTAGCTCTATGTTTTTCCATATCGCTTGGAGTCAAATAATAATTGGCAATGGAAACAAACGAAGGCGCATTAAATTTTTCCATCCCCGTCACTCGCATACGGTTTTGATATTCAACGATATCAATCGTTTTTATTTGTGGGGCATCCGTGGCCGTCACACTGTTCATTTTAGCTAATGCCTGTTCAATAACACCCATGAGTGTTGTCGTTAAAACTTCGGGATCCATACCTTTTCCAGTCCAACCCATAAATGTCTCCTCACAATAAGTATTAAGATATTTCTTTATTTATTTTAACAGCTTTAGCTGAAATAATTCTTTTTCTTCTAAAAAACATCAAAACAATCAATAATCCCACCCCTCCCCAAGAAACCACTACCCCAAAGATACGATCGATTGTTGGACCAAAAACAGCCCTAAGCATATGATTTCCTGAAGGGACAATAAAAAGAATCACACCATATGGACTATTGGGGTATATTTGAGTTTCCTTCCCATCAATAAAAACACGCCAACCGGGAAAATAAAAAGAGTGGAAACATACCAATGAATCTTGATTTGCATGGACTTGTACGGTATCCTCTATTGAACTGATAGAGCTGTATTTGGAAAAATGTCCTTTACCCTGAAGAAATTCAAATTTTTGTGATGGAGGGCCTAACGGAGGAAGCAAAATCCATTTAGGGGTGCGTTCTCCCTCTCCTAAGAAAACATAATTAGAAATATTTTTTTTAATTGCAACTTGATCAACCAGTGAAAAATTTGCAGGCCAAAGAAACCTTAAAGACGAGAAAATAATAAAAAAAACTACCATGGCTAAAACAAAATTGCGAACAGTTTCATTTCTAAACATCACCATAAAACTTCCCGCCAACAAAGACACGCTGAAAACAATAACGGTCAAAAAACGCCAAGGAAGTTGAACAAACCTTAAAAGACTGACCTTTTCCCATAAAATATACGAGGGAGGTAGCGTAAAAAAAGCCGCCATAAGTCCCACCAAAAGGAAAAAAAAATAGTGAAAGGCCCCCTCCTTCGCAAAACGACTGGGCGCCCCCCCATCCCGAACGGGACCTGTCGGCCTCAAAACGGAAAACTTACTCAATTGATTCTTTGTAAAATTATTTAATAAAACCCCTAAAGGAACCAAAACTAAAAAAAGATGTATAAAACCTATCTGGAAAGATATGCCGTCCGTATCTGTTTGATGGTCCCATGGAAGACGAAACAGCTGCACTAAAGAGATAAAGTTCTTATGAAAATCATACCGCATAGAAATTAAAAAATTAAGGTTCAAAAACTTGTTCTCAACAAGGGCCGGAAACCAAAAAAACGCGGACATCAAAATTCCTGTCCCTAAAATCAAAAGACTCCACACAAGACCATGGCGGTTCTTATTCAAAAAAAATAAAAATACTATATAGCACGAGGCAATTAGAAAAAAGAATATACTCATAAAATGAGTAAGGATGGACGCAAACGTACTGATGACCCCTAATAAAATATATCGCCTTTGGATCCTCTGATTAACTTTATAAAAAGAAAGAAACAAAAAAGGAATAAATACAAAAATACCGAATTCCGCAAAGGCCCCGCGCACGTAGAAATCTTGAATATAATAAGGGGAATAAACATAAGCTATGGCTGATAAGAATCCACCTTTGTTCCCCCAAAGTTCCCCAGCGAAAAGGTACATCCCTATACCAGACAAAACCCAAAAGACAACACAAGTCAAATTCATTGCCCCAACAGTATCCTGTGTGATTTTAGAAAATAAGACAGTCACGAAAGAAAAGAATGGCGGATAAAAATTAAACATGGGAGAACCGTATCCAAAATTAAGATCCGATGCCCATCGAGGCAACAACTGCCCATCCCCTATGTATTGCTGCATGTATATGGCCCGGACCAAAGCTGCCATGGCATCATGGCCTTTAATCAAATAGTCCCCCAATAAACCGAGGTACAGAGGAACCATTAAAATGATCAATGAGATAGAAGCGATCCAGATTTGTTTTTTATAAGAAAGCATGGTGATGACACATAAAATTAATACTGCCCTTAAATTTCTTAAGATCAAACTTTTTATTCGGCATAATTCCCCATCAATATAATTGTAAATGGTTGAACCATCCTATACCAAGTCCGAACGGGTCAAACCAATCCTTGGAACAAATATCTCAGCAGGGACTGCGCTAGGCTAAAAATAAAAACGGAGAGGGTGAGATTTGAACTCACGGTCCGACAAACGCCGGACAACGGTTTTCGAGACCGCCGCATTCGACCACTCTGCCACCTCTCCCATTAAATATAACTTATTTATTATGAATAATTTATGACAAATATTAACTTTCACTTCAAATTCATATTTTGTCTATTGTGACGTTACTCTTATATAAGGCGTATGTTCAATATTTATTCGATTTTTATTTGATAGTACGCGATAGTGTTTGATACTAACCCGCCATTCCATTTAAGACTGCAATAGCAGTTTCTTTATGACCTTTGGATAGATGGGCATATCTTTTCCTAGCCGTTCTTTTAATTCCCTATTCTCTCGACGTAAACGGATGATCTCATCAGCCATCTCTTCTTTACTGGCCTTCATAATCAATGTCAAATGATCCAGCCGTTCTCCGTCAGTCATGCTTTTATTATCACTATTTTCCGTCGCTGCACAATAACTTTATTGCTTTTTTACCCCCTCCCTAACCCTCCCCACAAGGGGGAGGGAATGACTCACTTATAACAGCTTAAGGATTACGAAAAAACTTGACCTGAAGGTCTATGAATTGGCCAAAATGGTCGGCGTCAATCCTGTTTGGATAACCAAGATCGAAAAACACAACGATCTGCCATCTATCGTTGTTTATATGAACATTGAGAAATCTCTTAACCTTCCCCCTACTCTTCGTGTTCAATATTTTAAAGAAAAGTACCCGGAAAGCTCTCACGGACAACTTCCCAATCAATTTAAACAAATGGCTGATAGTTTATCAGGCTATTCGGTACTTGAATTACTGCAGGATTTTACCGCTCACCAGCTTGAAACCTCTTCCAAAACTAAGCCTTTCATCATTAAAATAGCGCGTTCCTATAATCCCGCCAAAACCTTAACAGAGAAAGAAATCCAATCGCTTACCGCTATCCTAAAAGACATCATCAAATATAACCGCTTAATGATTGGAAAAAAATCTTCTTCCTTAAAAAAACGCACGCCATCACCCAAAAAACCGATGCACTACGGTTCGTAGTGCATTAACCAATTGACTACGAATCATTATTATGTAAGTTCAACTAATAAAATAAGATATAACAATCCGTATCCCATTCTTTATCTTGCTTTCTCCACTTTATTTTTATTTATCACTACGATGCCTGCGGGCCAAGGACAAAACGTGCCCGTTGGGTTACAAGGATTGACTGGAACCACAGCTGTCCGGTAAAAGTTTTTAGAGGAACTCAAACTGGAATTCGTTGGTTTTAAAACGCTCAAGCCTTTTTTGTGAGGCAAAATTTTCAATCAAATAATGGTCTAGTTTTTGGGGACAGGTCAACTCACGCCAGGACAAGCTTGTTCTAGACCAGCAACAGTAAAGTCCTTTTCAAAAGAATTAATGGCCGCCTCGACAAATTCCGTCTTTGATCCCTTGCGGATCCGTTCTCCTCCTGCCGGCAATTTTTCGATTATATCTACTTCTTTCTCCTTATATTTTCCAGCATCCCAAAATCTGAAGATTGTTAAATGAAATGAAAAATAATATTGTTTAAATCTTGTCAAAAATAATTTATTCTTAAAAAGTGAGTTGTGTATTTTAAAGCGGCTTGGCAATTCCCAATATTTTAGGAAGATTGATTACAGAGGTCATTGTCTCGATGGTAAAGGTAGCGCCGGTTATCTGTGCGACATCAAAAGTCTGGCCGTTCTTGCAAGATAGCCCAAATTTTATCAAAATCACTTTTTACGATTTCTTTGACAATAGCTTCCTTCTCGTCTAAATTTGTCTCCTTATCAAAATATTACTATATCAGACGTTCACATGAATAAAAAGAACTGTTGTACCGTTCTCAAGAAATTATCTTAGAAAACGATTCATCTTTTTCCCTTTATCTTTTTTTAATTATATCCAATCCACCCATGTAGGAACGTAAGACTTCGGGAACAACCACATCCCCATCTTTAGTTTGATAATTCTCCAGGATAGCTATCATGGTACGCGGTAAGGCAACACCGGAACCGTTGAGGGTATGAACAAAGCCTTTTTTCTTGCCGTCTTTGCCTTTATAAGCAATGTTGGCCCGACGGGCCTGAAAATCTTCAAAATTGGAACAGCTAGAGGCTTCCAACCACTTGTCTAGTCCTGCTGCGTAGACTTCGATGTCGTAACATTTGGCCGCCGCGAAACTTAAATCGCCGCTGGCCAACATTAAAACACGGTAAGGTATTCCAAAAAGTTCGAACACACGGCGAGCATTGGCCAATAATTTCTCAAGTTCTTGATAGGAGTTTTCCG
Source organism: bacterium (assembly GCA_021783915.1). Taxonomy (GTDB): domain Bacteria; phylum Omnitrophota; class Gorgyraeia; order Zapsychrales; family Fredricksoniimonadaceae; genus JACQCF01. The sequence goes on along the minus strand of JAJXTI010000027.1, from coordinate 3,360 downwards.
GCTTAACAAATTTGACCAACTCGACTTTATCAAACTGGTGCACCCTCACCAGGCCCCGCGTGTCCTTGCCATAAGAACCAGCTTCCCGACGAAAACAGGTCGTATAAGCCGTATAGTATAAAGGTAAATCTTCCTCATTGAGGGTCTCATCACGGTGAATATTTGTTACGGGCACTTCAGCCGTTGGAATCAAATATAGGTCATCCACCTGTAAATGATACATGTCCTCTTTCATTTTGGGTAGTTGCCCTGTACCCGTCATAGAGGCCGCATTGACCAAGACCGGTGGAAACATTTCACGATAACCATGCTGGCTTGTATGTAAATCAAGCATAAAATTGTATAAAGCCCTCTCTAGCCGCGCCCCTAAATCTTTATATAGAATAAAATTGGATCCGCTTAGCTTGGTACCGCGTTTGAAATCAATAATATCCAAATTTTCAGCGATTTCGATATGTGTCTTAGGCTTAAAATCAAAAATAGGCTGCTTCCCCCAACGGTTTATTTCCTGATTAAATTCAGGCCCCCCCACGGGCACAGAAGCGTGCGGCATATTGGGTATTGTCATCAAAATCTGGCCGATTTCTTCTTCTGTCTTTTTTATGATGGGTTCAATAGCATCAACTTGAGAGGCTATGGCCTTCATGGAATCAATTTTAAGCTTAGGATCCACTTTTTGCTTAATCATCCGGCCAATTTCCTCATTAGCTGCGTTTTTCTGGGCCTTGAGATCGTCTAACTCGACAATGAGCCCTCGACGGTTAGAGTCCAGCTTTAAAAGACGGTCTAAATCAACCCTGGCTCTTTTGGCCTCTAATCCTGCTGTAGTCCTATCGATATTTTCGCGGATGAATTTTAAATCTAACATAACTGGTTATGTTAACGTAATCGACGGAAAGTGTCAAATCAAAAGGTCGTATTTGGCATCCGTTGTTTCAATTTCAATATTATTTACCCTCAAAATCTTGTCCGATTCCCACGCCAATATGACCGGGATAATGAGTTGTACTATCGGGATTAACATACCAAAAAGATACACCCCGGGCCATTTCTTTCTTAAGGTTAGGCAAAAATAAAAGACCACAAACATGGCCCAAAATGAAAAAACAAATAACACCATCCTTTTAAGCAACGATGGAGTTAACGCATAACCAATCAGTAACCCTAGAAATAATCCAAACAATACTGCCTGTTGTCTTGCCATCTGAATAATATCTCCTTTTGAGTAAACAACATCCTTTGATTGGTTTTTGCCGCCCTCATAAGGAAATTCATTATTCAATTTCTGATTTTTAAGAAATTCTTCGTTCTTTTTAGACCAAATAAAATAACATGCCCGAGACCACAGACACAAACGTAAAAATAAGACAAAAGCAATGTTTAACCATTTATACTCTCTCCCATTTCTAAAAATATCTAAAAATGACCTCACTCTGAAAGCCCCCCTCATTTTTAACCCATTATTTTCCACCATGTCTATAAAATGGGCCATATTTGTGTATTCACCCCCTTCGATAAACAAAACCGACCCATTAGTTTTGAGAAATTGACCGATGTCTCTGTAAAATTTCTCGTGAACCCGGCTTCCCGGATCGCAGACCATAATATTCTTTTTATCTTTAGAGGACAAGTGCCATGGCGGGTTGCCAACGACTAAATCCCATTGTTGGTTCTTTGGTATCGCATCAAGGCAATCAGATTGATAAACCGTCACCTTATCTTGCAAATTATTATTTTTTATCGTGTCTTTTATGGCCTCAATGGCCTTAGGGTTAATATCCGCTAAAGTTAATCGATCACACAACCCATGAGCCAATAAACAAAAACCAATAAAACCCGGCCCCGCACAATATTCAAAAATATGCTCTGCCTTACCTGCTTTCTTAGAAACAATACGGACAAATTCGTGTGCAAAAATAATACCCCCACCATTGAGGTGCCACGAAAAACTGACTTTTATATTCTTATAATTGATTTTTAGATACATCTGATTATATCTAAACTATTACCAAGAAGGAGTACAGTGGCATAATAGCTATCATCCCGCACTGTGTCCCGGAGGGGATACGCTTCCACTTTTAACGACATAGGGATTATTAGCATTCCCAGGAGAACAATTCGCAGTAGGATCTTTACAATTGATAATAGTTACATTAAATAAAGCCTTTTGCCTTCCATCACAGGGGATGGAAAAACAATAACTGTTAAGAGAAAATGAAGCCGTTACTGTTTTAGCCGTTCCTAATGTTCCTGTTTCAACATTTCCACTACCACTACAGCTTGAGGGGCCGCTGCTAAAAGTTTTCGTACACCAAGAAATATTAGGGGAACTGAAAGTATAACATAACCAACGATCTTTTGTAGGATCAACCATGCCCGGCCAAGTGACATCTGTCGGATCTACATTTTGATGAAAACAAAAGGTATTAGGATCTCCTGAATTTACAGCACAAAGGTTGTGCCTAGTCTGATCTTGTCCCATATAAGCCTCTCCATTCCGTGCTGTGCTTCGGCACCTTGATGGTCTTGGGTTGTATAAAGCAACACCGGGATTGTTAGGGGTTCCTACTGCCAAAGAGGCGGCTGCGAGTATATGATTTAAACTTTGATTGGTGTTCTGAAGGACATAATAACTGTTAGCGTAATCCAAAGTGTTTTTCTGCAAAGTAATATTGGAAGTGATGACTCCCAGCATAATAAGACCAATCACACTGCTGGCGACGAGCAGTTCAATCAAAGTTAATCCTATGGGATTATAAATCTTCATTTTATTATAAAGCATCAGGCCAGGAAGCATTCGCATCAACCTGTCGGGCCCCTGTGGCGCTGTCGATACTTACATTATAATATATAGTGTAGGTAGTAGACCCCGAAGTTATTCGTATCGGTCCGTGGGGATTACCTGCGACACTCAAATCGCTGGTGTCGTACCCCAAATCACGGTTATCGACCCTGGAACGCAAATCTTCCAAAACATTGCGCATGGCCAACGCCGCCCCCACAGCTTGTTCATTATCAACAGCAGGTTTACGTAAAGAAGAAAGTGTGGAGAAAATAGCGGCCACTGAAATAATAAAAATAAATGCAGACAAAAAGGCCTCCATCAGTGTAACGCCTTTGACGTTTTTCTTTAACATAGGCTATGACGGACAGATGTTGCCAGCCGTCCCTCCTTGACAACATGGGTTATTACCGTTACCGCAATACACGGGGACTGTTCCCCCATTTTCAGGAGAATCTAGCACCAAAATCATGTCAAAAATCCTTGACCTAGTCCAGTTCGCGTGGCATACAGGATGCACCGACCCTGATTGCACTTCTTGATCACAATAATAAGCCATTCCTAGCTCTGGAGTGATT
>JAJXTI010000122.1 GCA_021783915.1 bacterium | reverse complement strand
TATATTTATAGGGCAGATGGGTCTTAAAACTATTGCCATCAACTAAAATCTTCACCTGTTCTTTTAGCACCTTTGAATCCATTTGTTTGTTCATATGATGGATCAAGCGGTACACCGCTGTTTCCATGGCCCAAAAGGTGGCATTGAGGATATTGATTTCATCGATCCCTGTTTCAGAAACAAAGCCTATACCGACAAAGGCCCTTTCAAAAATCTCATGGAAAGCTTTTTTTCTTGCGGCAGGGGTCAATTTCTTGGAATCATCAATACGGCAGGTAAAATCAAAACTTTTTAAACATACGGCAGCGGCTACTACAGGCCCGGCCAGAGGGCCACGGCCGGCTTCATCGACCCCTAAAATGAAACGGAAGCCTTCGTTTTGGGCTTCCGTTTCATAATTTAATAAACGGTTTAACAAACTCACCATTTCATACTCTATAGAGCAACAATGATTTTAAACAGCTTGAACTTGGGTCTGGGCCTGAGCTTGGACTTGGGGACGGGCTTGTTGAGTTTGGTCTATCTTAACACGGGCACTTTTGCCTAGACGTTCGCGCAAATAATACAATTTAGCACGTTTGACGACACCCTTGGCCACTACTTCAATCTTCTCAATAACCGGTGAATTAATCGGGAAGGTTCTTTCCACCCCTTCACCAAACGAAATCTTACGTACCGTAAAAGCTTCCCCTAATCCATGGCCTGTTTTCTTAATGACCGTGCCTTCAAAAGGATGGATACGCACTTTTTCCGCTTCTTTGACCTTGATTTTCATTTTAATAGTGTCACCCACATCAAAATGCGGGATATCTTTGCGGATTTGTTTGGTATTGATGGATTGGACTTTTTCAATATTGCTCATCATAATACTACCTCTCCTTTTGTGATAACAAATCAGGCCTGATTTCTTCGGTACGCTTAAGGGCCTGTGCCTTACGCCACTGTTCTATTTGTTGATGGTGGCCAGATAATAACACATCCGGCACCTTAAAACCACGAAAATTTGCCGGTCTGGTATAATGAGGCCCTTCTAATAAATTGGCCTCAAAACTCTCATTAATTAAAGATTCTTCCTTACCTAAAACTCCGGGAACCAAGCGAGTCACGGCGTCTACAATAACCATCGCCGGGATTTCTCCACCGGTCAAAACATAGTCTCCGATTGAGAATTCTTCATCAACGATGTGTTGACGCACACGCTCGTCAATACCCTCATAATGGCCACAAATAATAATCAAATTTCCGGCCCTAGTCAAGCGTTTTGCATGTATTTGACTAAACGGCCTGCCGGAGGGAGTGACATAAATGACCTTTGCCTTTTTACGGCCTTTAATTTTCTTAACAGCATCAAATAAAGGTTGCGGACTCAACACCATTCCCGGCCCCCCGCCAAAAGGCCTGTCATCAACGCTACGACGTTTTTTGTCCAAAGAAAAGTCCCTTACATCATGGATTTTAATAACGATTTTCTTATTTTCTTTTGCCCTTTTAATGATGGAATCGCCGAAAATACCATCAAAAACTTTGGGGAATATGGTGATAATGTCAAAATGCATCATATTAAAGAGTGGACAAAAGTTCCGATCCGTAATCGGACAGAAATTGTTTTTGAAACCGCGCGTATTGGTTGGCCTCAATGGCCAGACGTATCTTTTCCATGAGTTTAACATAAAAATAAAGGTTGTGGTAACTCATAAGCCTTACGCCCGTGATCTCATTAAGGTTAAGCAAATGGCGGACATAAGCGCGGGTATGGTTCTTGCACACCAGGCAATCACAATTCTCATCAATAGGACGAAAATCTCTGGCAAATTCATTGTTACGTATGATGAGTTTGCCTTTACCCGTAAACGCGCTGCCGTGACGGCCATAACGGGTCGGCACACACGTGTCAAACATGTCAAGACCCATCCCGACAGCCCTGACGATCTGGTCCGGTAGTCCGATACCCATAAAATAGCGAGGTTTGTCCTCGGGTAAAAAAGGCACGACCCAACTTAAGGCCTCAAACATTTCCTTGACCGTCTCCCCCACACTCACCCCTCCAATCGCGTACGCATCAAAACCTATGTCGCAAAGTTCCCGGGCAGATTGATGGCGTAAATCTTGATAGGTGGCACCCTGGACAATGGCAAACAGGCGTTGTCCTTTATGGTGCATGCCTTCTTTATAAAAATGATCTTTGCACCTTTTGGCCCAAACAGTCGTACGTTTGAGCCCCCGGATGGCCTGCCTGCGATCACAAGGGTAAGGGGAACATTCATCCAAAGGCATGACCATGTCGGAACCTAGAACTTTCTGGATATCCATGACTTTTTCAGGGGTAAAAAAATGCATGCTGCCGTCAATATGAGAACGGAATTTTACCCCCTCATCCGTGATTTTACAAAATTTTGTCAGGCTAAAGGCCTGGTAGCCTCCGCTGTCCGTCAAAATCGGTTTCGGCCAATTCATAAATTTATGCAGCCCTCCTGCTTGTTCCATGATCTCCAGTCCCGGACGTAAATACAGGTGGTATGTGTTGGAAAGCACAATCGGAGAGGCCATATCATGCAAATCCAGACTCGACAAGGTCTTGACGGTAGCTGTGGTGGCCACAGGCATAAAAAACGGTGAAGGAACATCCCCATGTTTAGTGCGCACTGTCGCCCGTCGGGCGCTTGTATGGGGGTCTTTATTGATTAGATTAAAAAACATGTTTATCCCTATACTATCAGCATAGCATCGCCATAACTATAAAAACGATACCCTTCTCTGGTGGCCTCCTGGTACGATCTCATGACCAAGTCATACCCGCCAAAAGCACAAACAAGCATCAATAAACTGCTATAAGGTAAATGAAAATTGGTGACTAAACAGTCCGTCATTTTAAACGAAAACCCCGGATACACAAAAAGATTTGTTGCCCCCCTCAAAGGGCGGCCTTGGGCCAACGATTCTAAAACACGGCAACTGGTCGTTCCAACCGCGCAAACCTGATGATCTTGTTTATACTTAAGGATTTTTTGATAAGTTCCCTGTTCTACCTCATAGGTTTCTTCATGCATCTGGTGGTCGCGGATGTCCCGGCACTCAACAGGTTTGAATGTGCCATAACCGATATGTAAAGTCAAATCCAGGAAACGATGACCTTGGGTTTGCAATTGCTTTATCAAAGGTTTCGTAAAATGTAGACCTGCCGTCGGGGCTGCAACAGACCCCCATTCCTTGGCGTAAACCGTTTGATAATCCTTCCTGTCGGAAAGCCTGTCTTCCCTTTTAATATAAGGCGGCAAAGGGACATGGCCATTCTTGTGCAAGACTTTAAAAACATTTTTACGATTAAACTTTACAATTTTCTTTTCCTTGTCTACAAGTTCGGCCTTAAGGCCTTGACCAAAATCAAGGGGCTGTCCCACGTGTATTTTCTTGAGAGGTTTCAGCAATGCCTCAAAAGACTGCCCGTCCTCCAATGCCTTAAGAAGAAACACTTCCACTTGCCCTTTGGTATCGGATTTAACCCCTAAAAGCCGTGCCGGAATCACCTTGCTGTTGTTGACCGCCAAAACCGTTCGATCCGGTAAATACTTGCCAAGCTGTATAAAGGTAGCGTGGGTTATCCTTTTTTGCCGGCGATCCACAACCATTAAACGTGCCTGGTCACGCCTTTTTAAAGGGTATTGAGCGATGAGCTTTTCCGGAAGTTCATAAAAGTAGGATTTAAGATCAAAAACTTTACCCATGGAATTATTTTACGATTGAATCTTGGGAAGGGTTTACCGCAGCGGCTGAATAAGATTTTCTTAAATTATGATAATCCATTAATTGCGCGCCTGGATAATAATAGGCAAGAATTTGTTTATAATTAAAGTGCTGTTCGGCCATACCACGGGCACCCCATTGACACATGCCGACACCATGCCCCCAGCCTTTACCGACAAAGTCCACATAATAGCCCCGCATGGTTATTGTGTAATTATTGCTTTTGAGGTCGTTGGGCCCAAGGATCTCACGAAAATCTTTACCGGCGACAGTGACTTCACTGCCATCTCGACCGATGATTTTCAAATTTTTTATACGGTCGCT
>JAJXTI010000026.1 GCA_021783915.1 bacterium | reverse complement strand
TTCGCTGTCAGGTGGATGCTGTGAACCAGGGGAAATAGCCACAAAATAATAAAATGACTTAGCAGGAAACCTCTGTTGGGTGTATGGGAAATATCTTACAGTAGTGGCGCATCCTGCCAACACTAGAATGATTAAAAATAATAAACATATTTTTTTCATATCCCATATACTCCATCAACAATTTCACCATTCCTATTTACCATACATGGCCTTAAGTTGAACGACCTTAGGAAATTGCGCATAAAACTCCCCCTGAGGCCCTGTGAAACCTTTGCCTGACCTTTTAAGAATCACAGGTGTATATCCGCCTTTATCATTAGGGATATTGACCGTGAAAGAACCTTCATCTGTTGAGGTTGTTGCTGCAGAAACGACTTGGGTTGTGACAACTGTTACAGGCGGCTGAACAGCTTGATATCCATAAGGAGTGTAAACGTAGTAAATTCCGTTATTTACATAATAAGTAACTCCATTGACGACAACTGGCTGATAATAAGAAGGGATAGTCGTGACAATCTGGGTCGGGGGACTAACAACAACATAACCGCCCGCTTGAGGAACATAATAATATCCATCACAGTAATAATATCTCGTCCCGTCTATCCAAACCGGAGTGTATGCGTCAGATAAAAAAGATACCGACATCCCCACGTAAGGATGGCCCCAATAATGACGATGATACCTCCCTTCCCACCAAGCATAGGAACTAGCCGCCTGAAGGCATAAAAACAATGTTAGAACAACAATCAATATTTTCGATGTTAGTCTCATACAACATCCCTCTCAATATTTAACCAATGAAAAATATTATCTTCCAATTCTTTTGACCCTACAAATTCTTTTTTAACTGGTTTCAAAAAAATGTTGTTAGAAAATTCCTAAAAACTTCTGCTTTTTACCCTCAAAAACATCGGCCTTAATGCGGTAAAGGCTGGTAAGCTGTTTGTCCTGAAACTCTTCCCCCACCTCTAAGGTGCCATAAATAGTAATGGGATAATCAAACTGTTCATCTGCAATACGAAACCCTCGGGGTGAGACAACCGTTCCCACCATCCACTGGTCGTAGCCAAGCATGGCACAGTATAGGCAGGTCACCAATTCATCGGCCAATAAAAACGAGTTAACTCTTGAACCGTTAGTCTCCAAAGGCATCACAAACCCTTTAATGGCCACTTTTTTGCCGTTTAAGGCCAAAATTTCCGGCGGAATGGGCATGTGCTTGCCGCTTCCTTTGGTAACAGTGCCATCGGGATGTTCCACATCCATAGGCGGCTGATATTTAAAAAACAACCAGTCAAAAGAGACCACCTCATAGTCCACGTGATTCTTTGTGACTTTTAAAACACCGGCACCTAGCCCATTCTTTGTCTTGGCTTGTATTTGAGCACCGGAACGAAGAGGGTTTAATGCCACAACAACCAGGGCCAATAATAAAACCCATCGCAAAAATCTAAAATTTTTCTTATTTTGTTTTGTCATTGTCGTTACCTTCTGGGAAAGCAAACCGCACGTCTTTAAAAGACTGCCCCCTGGTTGTTACTGATGTAATTGTACCAGAAAATTTTATCAAACCCTTTAAGGAATCCGACTGCCCGCTAAATTGTGATGTATTCCCGACTGTTTCTCCCGTCAAAACATTTTTCACAGCTCTTAAGGGCAGGTCAAAGGGCGCTCCGCCAGGGGGGGTAAGTTTAAAAACAATCTCCGTCTGCGTTAAAGGAACAGCATTCTCCGCCTCACCATCCAGTGAGTAAGCTGTAAGCGTTCCTGTTGTATTGTCAAAAACCAATTCTAGATGCGCGAACTCTTCTCCTAAAACAATCAAAATCCCCTGATGAGGCGGATGGTGCTCATGGGCGAGGGCCGTTGATAATAAGCTGATGACGGCCAATAGTGTAAAAACAACTTTTTTCATGGATTTTTCCTCAATGAGTAACTGATTTACATAAACCCGAAGGGCGAACGTCAAGTCAACTGCACGAATTGATCCTGTAAAACCGCAACCTAGCGCCTGAATCTGGATTTCCATTTAACTCTGCGGCACTAAATTCTCTGCCACTGGTGATTGATAAGCTTTGATCGCCGGTATAATCCCTGCCAAGGAACCTAGAAAAACGATACCAATCGGTGCGAATATAAAAACAGGATGGAAACGAAACACCTCTATCACAACCCCGGTACCGGCACGGAGAATTGCCGAAGCCACTGAAAGCACAATGGTATAAACAACAAAGCCTATGAGTACCCCATTGGCCGCAATGACACAGGCTTCCATTATAATAACGGTAAAAATATTGAACCGATGTGCACCTAAAGCGCGTAAAATAGCGAACTCCCGACGGCGTTCGTTCATAGAGTTATAAATACCCGCCAGAATGGCCCCTGAGGCCACAACCGCAATCACATACGCTAAAATCGTCAGTATGTTATGAAACCATCCGATTTTATTAAAAAAATCCGCCATGACCTTTTCAATGGGCCAGGCTAGGGTGGCCACCTTCCCCTGCCGATTGATCATCTGATCATAGAGCATACCAATCTGTGGACTCTTGAATTTGATCATTACGGCGGAAACTTCCTTATATTCATCAGGGATAGCTTCACCCGCTTTAGCAACGTAATTTGTACCCGCACCCCGCAGGATATGGCCTGAAAGCCTGTAAAAAGAATCAAGCGGAGTCCATATGGCCCTGTCAGCCGGAGTATTGGTGGGTTTCAGGATCCCAACAACGGTAAACTGTCCGGGATGCTTCATTTTTTCTTCAAAGACAATGCCATGATAGGCGTTAAATACCGAACCTACTTTAAGCCCTGTTTTATCCGCGACAAAAGAACCCACCACCGCCTCACGCTTATTGGGATCAAAAAACCGTCCACCGGGCTCTAATTCAAAATTCTTACCAACAGACTTATAGGAAAACAATTCAGGGGTCGTGGCCACAATTCTAAAACCCCTGTAATTGTCTCCGACAGCATAAGGAATGGCCTTGGCCACATGCGGGTCATTTTTAATCGCCATATACATCTTCCACGGAAGATTACCCGGCGACACATCTAAATGAAACACAGCGTTCAATACCAATTGTAACGGACTGCCCCTTGCCCCTAAAACAGCGTCAAAACGCGTGGCCCCGGCGGTCATGGCCTCATAGGTCTGGGTCTGAACGGCAAAAACAGCCATCAAAAGCCCGCAGGCCAGACCCACCGCTATCGAAGTGACACAGGTGGACAAAAGGTGTTGCCTTAAACTGCGACCTACTATTAAAAAAATTGTACTCATTAGGCACCTGCCTTTACTGGATTGTTTTCACGTTCAGCTTCGACGGGCAAGCCTGCCCTGTTGACATCAGACATTTTAATGACCCTTTTTAATTTACCCAATACCCCATGGTCATGGCTGACCAAAAGCAAAGCGGCACCATTTTCCGCACAAACTTCCTGGATTAAAGAAATAGTCTCCCGGGCATGGGTACGATCCAAATTCCCCGTTGGTTCATCAGCCAAAACCAATTTCGGTTTATTGGCCAAGGCCCGCGCCACCGCTACCCGTTGTTGCTGGCCGATAGACATTTGTCGCGGCTTAGAATGGATATGTTTGGCCAAATTAACCCGTTTCAGCAGGGCAAGGGCGAAATCCTTATGAATACCTTTACCAAAGGCCATGCCCAGTATCACGTTCTCCAAAGCACTGTAGCCTTGCAATAAATTAAAAGTCTGAAAAACATAACCTATATTTTGTGCTCGCCATAAATCTCGTCGGGATTCTGATAAAATGGCCACGTCCTCTTTCTCAAAGAAAATCTGTCCTTCATCAGGCCGCAGAATACCTGCGACCAGATTCAAAAATGTGGTCTTGCCACTGCCGCTTAAGCCTTCAATGGCGACTTGCTCTTTTTTGTAAAGATTAAATTGTTGAATATCAACAGTCGGGATCTTTTGCCCCTCATAATTAACAAAACTTTTTCTTAAGCCTTTGATTTCTAAAATTGTCTCCATACTTGTCCCTTCCCAGAGATATCCCGCTTACCTCAAGAAATCAAAAACTGAAAGAAATAGCGGAGTCCCCATTTGTTATTCCTACAAACAATATCCTGAACTTTATTTGATTTCAATCATTAGTGAAATTAAACAAACACCGGAGGCGCGCGTAAACTGGGGAACGCGCAAGAAATGCGGAAAGAAAAAACTTCGGAGATTAGATAAAAAATTCGATCAAAAAAGATTGGAGCGATTAAAACAAAAAATACAGTAAAAAAGAACAACTGAAGCGCTAACTGATAAATGGGGCAACTATCGTGTTCTTCTTTGCTGACATGGTGATGGATGCGCTCATGCAAGAATTCACCGCCCACAGAAATGGTCACAAAGATTGCCACGGCAAAGAAAGCCAGAAAAAACAATTCTCTGTTCTTTAAAAATTTCATCTTGGGGCCTTTAAAGTGTTGGTGTGCAATGTTTTTATACCTCAAAAAATATTTTTGTCAACCGTTTTAAAATACCAAAAGAAAACCCCTTATGATTTCATCAATCATAAGGGGTTTGATAAGACATATCCGTTTATCCCATGACTTGCGTACTCATTAATGGAAACTGCGTAAAGACTTCATGTAATTGGCCCGCTCAAAAGATTCCGGGTTGGCGCAAAACTTCTGGCTCATGCTGCCCCGCATTTGGCTGATGGAAACATATTCTCTCTCTTTCATCCATTGCTCTACCCCCTCGAGAATGTCCGCGGCATAGTCAGCGCCATTTTTAAGCAGCACTGAACAGAGCATGGTCACATCCGCCCCTGCCATAATCATCTTAATGACATCCTCGGGAGTGTGAATGCCGCCGGTGGCCGCCAAATTGGCATTAATATGACCGTAGAGAATGGCCACCCAACGCAACGGCAAACGCATGGCCTGAGGCGTGCTTAAAAGCACATTGGGGATGACCGTCAAGCTTTCCAAATCAATATCCGGTTGATAAAAACGGTTAAACAGCACCACGGCATCGGCACCAGCCTCATCCAGACGCACAGCCATGTTGGCCATAGCACTGAAAAACGGGCTGATTTTAATGGCCACCGGTATCGTGACATTCATTTTTACCGCCTTGAGGATATCAATATAAATCTCCTCAACCCTCTGGCTGGAAACCAACGGGTCAGTGGCCAAGAAATAAATATTAAGTTCCAAGGCGTCGGCCCCGGCCTGTTGGATTTGTTTGGCGTAAGTCACCCATCCGCCATCGGAATGCGCGTTGAGGCTGCCGATGATGGGGATCCCTACGGACTTCTTAGCTTTGTGGATATGTTCTAGGTATTCTTCCGGACCGATGTTCGTCTCTGAAGGGTTTGGAAAATACGATAATGATTCCGCGAAACTTTCGGTACCGGCCATCAGATAATGATCCATTTCATAAATCTCATTTGTGATTTGCTCTTCAAAAAGCGAATAGTTGACAATGGCCCCTACTCCGGCATCCTCCAGTCGCCTTAAATTATCGATACTTCTGGATAAAGGAGAAGCCGATACCACTAGAGGGTTTCTTAAATTAAGCCCCATATAAGTCGTTGATAGATCCATATTATCCCCCTTTGGCCGATAGGCCCCCTTGTGGGGCTGGATTATCGTTTTGCAGATTTGACGCCATGGCACTATAAATCTGCCAACGTTGGTTAATATCTTGTTGGGCCAATTGATAAAGTCTTTTAGCTGCTTCAGGATCACTCTTGGTGAGCATCTTAAACCTGTTTTCCAAACCGGTAAAATCTCCCAGGGCTCCTTTAGGAACGCCAGAATCTAGTTGAAACGGGTTTTTCCCTTCTTTCAAAAGTTCTGGGTTAAACCGGAACAACGGCCAATAGCCGGAAGCAACGGCGGCTTTTTGATTTTGCATGGCAGTTGTCATATTAATACCATGGGCAATGCAATGGCTATAAGCAATAATCAACGATGGGCCGTCATAAGCCTCGGCTTCCAGAAAGGCCTTGAGCGTATGCTCGTCTTTGGCCCCCATGGACACACTGGCCACATAAACATACCCGTAAGTCATGGCAATCCTGGCCAAATCTTTCTTAGGCATGGATTTACCGCCGGCCGCGAACTTAGCTACAGCAGAACGCGGTGTGGATTTAGACATTTGACCACCGGTGTTGGAATAAACTTCCGTATCTAACACCAAAATATTGACATTACGACCGGAAGATATGACATGATCCAGGCCACCAAAACCAATATCGTATGCCCAGCCGTCTCCTCCGATAATCCATACACTCTTTTTAACCAACATATCAGCGATCGTTAAAAGTAATTTCGCATCCGCTGAAAGATTGTTTTTCAATTTCTCTTTAAGTATCTCAATACGCTGGCGTTGTTGAAAAATGTCTGCTTCGTCCACTTGTTTAGCGTTGATAATTTCCTCAACTAATTGAGTCCCTAACGCTGATTCCAATTTCTTAACCAATTCGCATGCTAATTCTTTTTGCTTATCAATGGACAAACGGAACCCTAAACCGAATTCCGCATTGTCTTCAAAAAGCGAATTGCTCCAGGCAGGACCACGGCCCTGATTGTTTTTCGTATAAGGAGTCGTTGGTAAATTGCCTCCGTAAATAGAGGAGCAGCCTGTTGCATTGGCCACGACCATACGGTCACCGAACAGCTGTGTGGCTAATTTAATATAGGGGGTTTCCCCGCAACCAGCACAAGCGCCGGAGAATTCAAACAGCGGCTGTAAAGCCTGGGAAGAACGCACCGCATTTTTTTTAACGGCATTACGGTCTGTCTCAGGTATTTTAAGAAAGAACTCCCAATTTTTTTTCTCTTCTTCACGCAGCGGAGGCTGAGGCTTCATGTTAATGGCTTTGAGCTTAGTCTCTGATTTATTTTTCACCGGACACACATCCACGCAGATACCGCAGCCCGTACAATCCTCAGGGGCAACCTGGATCGTATATTTCATGCCCTGCCAATCACGATCCTTGGCCTCCATGGATTTAAATGTAGACGGAGATCCCTGCAAATATTTGGCATCATAGGCTTTAATACGAATGACCGCATGGGGACAAACAAGGGCGCATTTACCGCATTGAATACATATGTCCTTGTCCCAAACAGGAATTTCCTGGGCAATATTGCGTTTCTCCCACTGGGTGGTGCCTACAGGGTAAGTCCCGTCACATGGAAGCGCGCTAACGGGCAGATTATCTCCTTGACCGGAAATCATTATAGAAGTGACATTGCGTACAAATTCGGGGGCACCTGCCGGGATAGCATGGTTCATCGCAACGGTGCTTGTAATCTTTTCAGGGACTTTGACTTCATGTAAATGCACCAAAGTATGGTCAACGGCATCATAATTCATACGCAAAATCTCTTCACCTTTTTTGCTGTATGTCTTCTTGATGGTCTCCTTGATAGCGCTAATTGCCTCTTCTTTTGGCAAAACACCGGAAATAGCAAAGAAACAGGTCTGCATAATAGTGTTGATCCTCTGTCCCAGGCCGACCTTCCGCGCAACGCTGTAGGCATCTATAACAAAAAACCGTAACTTCTTGTTCTTAATAGTTTCGACGGTAGTACGAGGGATTATCTGACAAATTTCGTCAGGCCCATAAGTGCTGTTTAACAAAAATACGCCGCCCTCTTCAATGTCCTTTAAGACATCATAACTTTCCAAAAACTGGAATTGATGGCAACCGACGAAATTAGCTTTACTCACCAGGTAAGAGGCATGAATGGGCTTAGGGCCAAAGCGTAAATGCGAAACAGTCACTGACCCTGATTTTTTTGAATCATAGACAAAGTATCCTTGGGCATACATCGGAGTGTTCTCACCGATAATCTTGATGGAATTTTTGTTGGCGCTGACTGTCCCGTCAGCTCCCAACCCGTAGAAAAGGGCCCTGACACCTTCTTTAGTTTCAATACTTAAATTACGGTCATAAACCAAACTGGTTCTGGCCACATCATCATTAATACCAATAGTAAAATGTTTTTTAGGGGAACCTTTAAGCAACTCATCGTAAACACCCTTGATCATCGCGGGGGTAAATTCTTTGGAAGAAAGCCCATAGCGTCCCCCGACAATATTGGGAACCCATCCGTTACCGGCTTCGACAAAAGCATTGACCACATCCAAATACAAAGGTTCTCCGCAGCTCCCCGGCTCCTTGGTCCTATCCAAAACTGCTACGGATTTGACTGTTTTAGGCAGGGCAGCAACAAACTGTTCAATAGCAAAGGGACGGTACAAATGGACCTTCAATACACCCACTTTTTGCCCGTCCTTTATCAGCCAATCCACCGTGTCCTGGCAGGCTTCCGCCCCGGAGCCCATGATCACAATGACCCTGTCCGCATCAGAGGCCCCATAATAATCAAATAAATGATATTGACGGCCGGTCAACTTGGCAAATTTGTCCATGACCTTTTGGACAATCGAAGGGCAATTTTGATAAAAAATATTAACAGCTTCGCGTCCCTGAAAATAAACGTCAGGGTTCTGTGCCGTGCCACGAATAACAGGGGAATCCGGGGTTAGACGGCGCTTGCGATGGGCCAAAACCAATTCTTCATCAATCATGGCCTGGATATCTTCAACACTTAACTGCTCAATTTTAGCGACTTCGTGAGACGTACGGAAACCGTCAAAAAAATGTACAAATGGCAATCGGGATTCTAAAGTTGCTGCGTGGGCAATCATGGCCATGTCCATAACTTCCTGGACAGAATCGGAACACAACATGGCAAAACCGGTCATACGGGCCGCCATAACATCTTGGTGGTCGCCAAAAATCGAAAGTCCTTGAGTGGCGATGGCACGAGCGGCAATATGAAAAACCGTGGGTGTCAATTCCCCTGCGATTTTATACATATTGGGCAACATCAACAGCAAGCCTTGAGAACACGTAAAGGTCGTGGACAACGCGCCAGTTTGTAAAGCCCCATGAATGGCCCCTGCAACTCCGGCTTCGCTTTGCATTTCCTGCACTAAAGGGATCGTCCCCCAAATGTTCTTTCTGTTCGCGCTATACCATTCATCCGCCCATTCCCCCATAGGGGAAGAAGGCGTAATAGGATAAATCGCGATGACTTCATTGACTGCGAAAGCGACATAAGCAGCCGCCTCATTACCATCTATTGTAACCTGTTTGCGTGCCATGATCTTGTCCCTTCCATAAGACTTATAGAATATACCATCTGGATGAGATTATGGCACAGCCTCTACAAGTTGTCTGTGATGGAAATCACTGTATAAATAGGTGGAATTACGTAGGCCACAGATCTTCCTAAACCCCGGGGGTTAGGAAGGTCATCAATACTCAACAAATTCTCGGCAATTGTTCACCGCTGATCATATCCAACAAACGGTTGGCACCGATTTTGCTTTTCATAACAACATTGGTCTGGGATTTGCTTTGGACAGAACCGATACAGCAGGCCCCCTGTCCTTGAGGATGTTTTCTCATGATTTCTAAAACCTTGGCTTGGTCTTGAGGAGCAACAAAAATGACAAAACGCCCTTCATTAGCTACATACAAAGGATCGAAACCCATAATGGCACAGGCCGCCGCTACATCTTCACGAACCGGCACAAGGGCCTCTTCAATGTGTATTCCTAAATGAGCGGCACAAGCAATCTCATTGAGTGCGCTGGCCAAGCCCCCACGGGTCAGGTCACGCATGCAGTGGATCTCAGTGTCCGCCTTAATCAATTGTAAGACCAAGCCCCCCAAAGGGGCGCAGTCACTTTCAATAGCGCTTTCAAAATTCAAACTTTCACGTGTGGCGATGATTGCCATGCCGTGACGCCCCACATCCCCGCTAATAATGACCAAATCTCCACTTTTAACTGTTGAAGGGACAATATGCAAAGAGTGCTCAATAACACCTATACCTGAAGTATTGATGTAAATCCCGTCTCCCTTGCCCTTGTCCACAACTTTAGTGTCGCCTGTAACAATCGTCACCCCCGCTGTATCCGCGGCTTTTTTTATCGAACACACGACCTGCCAAAGGACGTTCATGGGCAGTCCTTCTTCCAAAATAAAACCCAGGCTCAGATATAAAGGCCTGGCTCCAGACATGGCCAAGTCATTGACCGTACCGTTGACGGCCAATGTGCCGATATCACCGCCAGGAAAAAATAACGGACGCACGACAAAGGAGTCTGTGGTAAAAGCAATACGCTTACCAGGTAAATTAAGACTGATGGAATCGTGTAGCCCTTCCTTAGACATCGGATCAAAAGCAGTGGCAAACATCTTTTCTATAAGCTGCTGCATCAGCTTACCGCCGCCGCCATGAGCCAAAAGCACCTGCGGATAATTTTGTATGGGAAAAGGACAGGATGGGTTAAAGTCCTCAGACACTTCTGACCTCGACATTTCTGTAACGATAGTATGCGGCGCAAGCCCCCTCGGAGGAAACCATGGTAGCGCCTAAAGGGTGTTCGGGCGTACAAGTTTTGCCGAAGGCCGGGCATTCATAAGGTTTTTTGACCCCCTGTAAAATAGGCCCGCTGATACATACCTTGCTTTCCTGCGTCTGGATGTGTTGCAGTGAGAATTTCTTCTCGGCATCGAAGTCTTCATACGTTTTTTGTAAAGCCAAGCCACTGCTTGCAATTTCACCAACGCCGCGCCATTTGCGCGAAACCACGCAAAAAACCTGACCTACCAAATTTTGGGCGAGCACATTGCCACTTTCTCTGACAGAACGCGTATATTGATTCTCGACTTCATAACGGCCTTGCTCTAATTGCTTAACACACATGTAGATCGCCTGCAGAATATCCAAAGGCTCGAACCCGGCGACCACGATCGGAATCCTATATTTGGCTGCAATCGGTGGATATTCTTTATATCCCATGATGGCGCACACATGCCCCGCCGCCAAGAACCCCTGCACGCGGTTGGTTCTCGACGATAAAATCGCTTCCATGGCCGGAGGCACCAAAACATGAGAGACCAAAATAGAAAAATTCTCGAGTCCCGAAGCCTTGGCCTGATAAACGGCCATGGCATTGGCCGGGGCCGTCGTTTCAAAACCAACGGCAAAAAAAACGACCTGTTTAGCAGGATTTTGTCGGGCAATAACCAAAGCATCCAGCGGGGAATAAACCATCCGCACATCGCCACCTTGGGCCTTGACGGAAAACAAGTCCGAATGTGAACCGGGCACCCGCAGCATATCACCGAATGATGTAAAAATCACATCAGATCGGGAAGCTATAGCAATGGCCTTATCGATAAGTTCCAAAGAAGTGACGCACACGGGGCACCCCGGGCCGTGCACCAGTTCAATAAGATTAGGCAAAAACTCATCAATGCCAAACTTGACAATGGCATGTGTCTGCCCACCGCAAACTTCCATAATCGTCCAATGTTTGGTTGTGATTTTATGGATTTCACGGGAGAGCTGTTGTGCTAATTTCGGATCACGATATTCGTCGAAATATTTCATGTTTTATGTTCAAAAAATTCTTCAATAAATACTAACCCACATTGGAGAGCTTGGGCCCCGTTTTTCGATATCTCTTTAGACCATACCACTTTGGCCCTGTGAGATTGCAAAGGGACTATCTCTTCATCGGCCGGTTCAAGAAAAAGGACACATCCATCGGGAAGCTTAAAATCTTTGGCCACTGTTAACTCCATCCCACTGACGCTTATATTAGAAACTGTCCCTCCCCCCCCTAATATTTTTCCGTTCACTCTTTCTACAGTTTCCCAACGCACCTGATGGTTCCCTTTGACCCGGAAATACTGTCTTTTCCCCAACATAGTTGGCCTCCCTAGGCTAGGTTTTTAACTCCTCTAATTCTCCCATCTGCTTTAAATATTCGAAAATTTTGGACGCTTCTATGGGGTCAACAATGCTCAAAGCAAAACCGACATGAACAATCACATAGTCACCCGCCTTGGCTTCCGGCACATAGGCCAAGGAAACTTCTTTTAAAATACCACCGAAATTGACCTTGCCGCGTCTATTTAGGATGTCGTCATCTACACAGTTGATGGTTTCAATTTTCCCAGGTATGGCTAAACACATGGCGCTTTTCTCCTCGCAGACAACCAAATCTGGCCTAAAGCAATCCCACCATCATTGGGTGGGATTTGGCTGTGCCAAAACGGGACAAACCCCTTTTGTTTAAGGCGACCGATTGTTCCTTCGGTCAAAATTTTATTTTGAAAACAGCCCCCCGTTAAAACGACTTTATTTTCTCCTACCCGACTGGCCACATCAACAATAATTTCAATTAATGTGTAGTGAAATTTGGCGGCAATTTGCCCCAAGGTGACGCCCCTGCGCACATCATCAACGACCCCACTGACCATATCGGCCCAATCAATGACCAAACAATCTTTATGAACGGTATCAGACATGACGGCATAAGGATAACCCTGGGCAACATGGTTACCCTCAGCTTGAAATTCCAAAGCCATGGCTGCCTGACCTTCAAAGGTGGTTTTATGGCACAGGCCCACCAGAGAAGAAATAGCGTCGAAAAGCCTGCCCATACTCGAGGTCATCGGCGTATTAATATTCCTAGAAAGCATCTTTTTAATGATTCCTACCTCCTGTAAAGAAAATGACTTCATGCAGGCCAGGTCAGTAAAGGGCTCCAGGTTTCCATGACCTAACACATAAAGCAATCCCAGGGCACAACGACGCGGTTGGCTGATAGCTATTTCACCACCGGGTAAAGGAAACAATCTGAAATGGGCCACGCGTTTAAATTCATTCCCTTCGTTCTTAAAGAATTCTCCGCCCCAAATAGTTCCATCTTCGCCGTAGCCGGTACCATCAAAACACACACCTAAAACCGAATCTTCAATTCCATGTTCAGCCAAACAGGAAGCCACATGAGCCTGATGATGTTGGACGGTGACCACAGGCACTTGTAAATCCTTGGCATAACGGCTGGAAGTATAATCCGGATGCATATCGCAAATAACTTCCCTTAAAGGTGAAGAATAAATTTGACGCAAACTTTCTACAGTACGTTCAAAAACATCGATGGATTCTTTAGTATCCAAATCTCCGATATGCTGGCTGATAATGGCGCTTCGTTCCAAACTTAAGGCTACGGTATTTTTCTGATGTGCTCCTACGGCCAAAATTCCTTTTGACCTCAAGGGCATCTTGACCGGTAAAGGGGCAAACCCGCGCGAACGCCGCAAAAAATATGGACCTTGTTGTACTTCCTGCAACAGCGAATCATCCACCTGGCGGACAATGGGACGGTTATGTACTAAGAAATAATCCGCAATACCATCCAAACGTGTTAAAACTTCCTGATTATCGATACATATCGGCTCATCGCTGATATTACCGCTGGTAGCAACCACCGCTGATTGACATAAATACAATAAAATGTGCTGCAAAGGCATGCAGGCAAGCATCGCCCCCACATACGGGTTATCCGGTGCTACCGAAGGGGCTATACTAGGAGAGTCCTCCTTTTTTCGTACTAAAACAATAGGGGCCTGCGCCGATACCAACAGCCTCTTTTCAAAACCGCTCACTTTACAAACATTTTCAATGGCCGCCAGTGAAGGAAACATCACCGCCAGAGGTTTATGGGGCCTGTTTTTTCTTCGCCTTAAAAGCTGCAGTGTGTTTTCATCGGTGGCATCGGCCATCAAATGGAAACCACCTAAACCCTTGACGGCAACGATGGCCCCTTGTTTCAAAAATTTCGCCGTCTTTTCCATGGCCTGCCCGTGTACGGCAAGAACCCTGCCTTGGGCGTCCCATAACTGCAACCAAGGACCGCAAACAGGACAGGCATTGGGCTGGGCATGAAAACGGCGGTCTAAAGGATCTTCGTATTCCTTCTGGCACAAAGGACACATTTGAAAATGTTTCATGGATGTGTTGGCTCTGTCGTAGGGCAAGGATTCAATAATCGAATACCTTGGGCCGCAGTGCGTACAATTAGTAAACGGGTATAAATAACGACGATCTTGAATATCAAAGATCTCCCTTAAGCATTCCTGACAGGTCGCCATATCAGGCAGCACCAAAGTTGTCTGCTCTCCCTTAGTATCACTGGGCAAAATTTCAAAACTTTTAAACCCTCTGGGTGGAATTTCTTTCTTGGCCAATGTCTCAATGATACAATGAGGCGGAAGGTCTTCTTGAAAACGCCGCATAAAAACTTCCAAATGATCCCCTGGGGCCTCGGCTTCAATAACAACCCCTTCCGGAGTGTTCTGAACCCACCCTTTAATGCTGCAATCACGGGCAAGACGATAGACAAAAGGACGGAATCCTACCCCTTGCACCGTACCACGGATACGGATCTCAATAGTGTTCATCATTATTCTAATTCTACTGCTTCAATGGAAACTTTATTACCAGCGACCGGTTTAACATCTCGGGAATGACAGAAAGAACAAAGTAAAAGATGATGATCTTCGACGGGACCTTGTTGACCGCAACTGCCGCAGAGAACTTCCATGTATTCTTCAACCAAATCCAAGGCAACGCCTTCAAGCGCTGTCCCTTTGGTGGCTACTTGATAATGCATCAATACCGATTCAGGCACTAAATGATAGGCCTCCCCCACCACGACCCTGACCCTCTTGGGCTTGCGGCCCGGATATTTTTTTAATTCGTCGATAACAGCTGCAACTATTTGTTCGGTAAAATGGCCTTCGTGCATGAATGGCTCCCTATACAAGAGCATATTAACTCAATGGCTTTTTGAGCACAAGCAAGAACATCAGCGGAGATTACGTCTCCTACATCAAAATTCCTACCCTTAACTGAACAGATATATAAATTGATATTCTTCCCATAAAGCCTCTGGGCAAGTTCTGAAAATAACTTTGCGTCAAGATGGTGGGAAGAAACGGTCGTACGATTATGGGCCTGGGCCATGGAATAAAAATCAAAATCTTTCCCTGCCAGGCAAGCATCAACCAAAATCACGCGATCATATTTAAAAAATTTATCGATAAACTCCAGATGAAGCTGCTGGGTGATGAAAGTCTCGACATCTGGCAATTGCAGGGCATCGATTTTGGCAGCCACGTAAGGCCCGACACCATCGTCACTACGCAAAGGATTGCCTGTCCCCACCACACAAATCATATCAACCTCGCTCAATGACGTTGACCGTCTTGCCCTGGTGGTCTTTAATCTCGATAACCATGGGCATGGAACCAATGGCGTGGGTAGAACAAGAAAGACACGGGTCATAGCAACGGATGGCTGCTTCGACACGGTTTAGGGCCCCTTCCGTAAGATCTTTGCCTTTAACATACTGTTTGGCCACCTCAAGAACCGAGCGGTTCATCGATGGATTATTTTGCCCCGTGGCAATCAAAAGGTTGACCTTAAGCAACTTCCCCGTCTCATCCGTCGTATAATGATGAAACAACGTGCCGCGCGGGGCTTCGGAGCAACCGATCCCCTCGGGATTATTCCATCGGCCTAGAGTCTGGACATTCTTGTCTGTCACCAAGGGATCTTTAAGGATTTGCTCGGCCTCTTCAATGCTTTGAAGCATTTCAATCAGACGGGTGTAATGGAAAAAGAAAGTACCGTGCACAGGTTTATTGCCAGCCATGGATTTAAAGTTAAGAAATTCTTTTTGCGCTTTGGGCGTTTTCATCTTGGCGGCCACATTCAAACGCGCCAGAGGGCCAACACGATAAAAACCTTTTTCATAACCGAAGGGTTTGTAATAAGGATATTTTAAATAAGACCATTCAATAGGTCTTTCAGCGATAAATTCCAAGTATCTGGCCGGATCCAGTTGGTCCTGGAGGATCCTCCCATCAGTATCAATAAAACGTAATTTACCGTCATAAAGCTCCAATTCTCCCTGGGACCCTACTGTCCCCAAATACAAAGTTGGGAAATTAGCGAAGGAATTGACCATATCTTTATTGTCATCATGGTATTTCTTAATGAGCTCCAGCCCCTTTTGGGTGGTTTCAATGGCCTCGGGAACCCAAGCCAACAGAGCTTTACGGTTGGCTTCTATCAAAGGAAACCCCATCCCTCCCGGAACAATGCCCATGATGTGGATTTTCTTTCCCGTGATGCGTTCGCTGATTTCCTGGCCGAATTTTCGCAGGCGTATACCGCGTACAGCCAAATCCGGAAACTTTTCGGCAACACCTAAAATATTACGGGTGGCGGGATCGCTGTCCCAACCAAGCAAGAAATCCGGTGAGGACAGATGAAAAAACGAAAGCGCGTGGGAAGAGATGTTCTGACCGATATGGATAAGCCGGCGCAGCAAGTTCCCTGTATAAGTCGGTTTAATACCCATGATCATCTCACAGGCTTTGGCACTGGCGACCGAATGACTGACTGGACAAATCCCGCAAATACGGGGAGTTATAGAGGGCATTTCGGTAAAAAGACGGCCTTCACAAAACTTTTCGAATCCACGAAATTCATTCACATGAAATTGAGCATCCGCAACCGAACCATCGGGGCTCAGTTGAATGGTGATCTTGGCATGGCCTTCGATACGAGTCACAGGGGATATCAGAATGGTATTGTTTTTGTTGATTTGATTATCCATACTTCAACTTCCTTTCCTGACTCAAATCCGGCACGCGGCCATTTAAAAATTCAAATAGTACATAAAAAATGGTGTCTGCCGAAGGAGGACATCCCGGAATGACAAAATCCACATCCACAACTTCCTGCAGAGGAACCACCTTCTCCTGTAATTTTAAAAGCGCCGGATGGTTCGGGGTCTTGCCTTGCTTGTCATTGCTCACTGCTTGGATATAGGCATAATTAAACACTTCATCTTTAGAAAAATAGTTACGCATTCCTGTCACATTACTTGTTACCGCACAGTCTCCAAAAGCAATCAGTAGCTTCGCGCGCTTACGGATGAGCTGTATTTCATGGAGGTGTTCATCGCTGGTGACAGACCCCTCCACCAGGGCCACATCCACTTCGGGGAATTCCTTGCCATCAACAATGGGACACTTGACGATATCCGCAAGCTTGATTACCTCAAGGATCCGTTCATCAATATCCAAAAGCGACATGTGGCAGCCTGAACAGCCGCCTAACCATACTGTTGCCAGTTTTTTCTTTGTCATAAATTCATCTTCCTTTTTTGAACCAATTCTGCAATCATTTCCGGTTGCTTTGCCAATTGCCCTTGCACAACAGCCTTGGGCCACAAGGCACCAGTCGGACAGGCTTGAACACATTTGCCGCAAGATGTACAGGTGATGGACTCTCCCCAGGGGGTATCAAAATCGGAAATGATCCTTACTTGAAAACCACGGTTCATGATACCCCAATTATGCGCGCCTTCAACTTCCGAGCACACCCGTACGCAACGGGTGCACATAATGCAACGGTTATGGTCCATTACAAACCAAGGATGTGATGTGTCCGTTTCACATTTGGGAAACAAATAAGGGAAACGCACATGGTCCATACCGACTTTATATCCTAGTTCTTGCAACTCGCAATTATTATTGGCCACGCAAACTGAACAAATATGATTACGTTCGGCAAAAAAGAGTTCCGTTGTGATCTTCTGATATTTCTTTAATCTTTCCGTATTGGTTTTTATGACCTGGTTGACCGCGACCTTGGTGGTACAGGCAGGCAAAAGTTTATTGATACCTTCAATCTCAACCAAACACAGACGACAAGCACCTACATCCCCTACGCCTTCTAAATGGCACATAGTCAAAATTTCGATACCATTATCACAACAGACTTCCAAAATGGTTTTACCGGCTTCTACCTCAAATGCCTTACCATCGATATTAACTGGGATTTTAGCCATGAAGCACTCCTTGCTCTGCCTTATTCTGACTGATATGGTTAAGGTATTCCCCCTTGTAATAACGCAATGTGCTCAAAAGAGGATTGGGAGCAGACATCCCTAAACCACACAGGCTTGTTTCTTTAACATAGACAGCCAATTCTTCGAGCCTCTGTAAATCTTTCATGGTCCCATTTCCAACGCATATTTTAGAAAGCAGGTCATACATCATCTTAGTCCCGACACGGCAGGGCACGCATTTACCACAGCTTTCATCCA
>JAJXTI010000121.1 GCA_021783915.1 bacterium | reverse complement strand
TGATAGCGGAGCTTCTCTCAAAACATTACGGGGGGCGGTAGCGATGGTGATAAAACGTCAAAAGCGTCAACGGATGAAATAGTCGTCCAATCAACACATGCTGTTATGTTGCAAATAACAGAGAACATGAAATTGACCCAGGATCAAATCAGTGCCATCCAACCGATCATAGAAGATAATATAGCAAAAGTAAGAAATCTTCAGCTAAGTTTGGAGAAGGGGGCCATGGATGGCACGACCATGTACAGGCAAAAGGAACGGTTAATTCATGAGGAAAACCAAAAGCTTAGTTTAATATTTACCCCTGATCAAATGAAGGTTTGGATCAACATACAAAACAGGTAATATAGCCACAGTATGGACAACATAATAATTAGTGTCAATAAGCTATCAAAAAGTTTTGGTTCATTCCAGGCAGTCAATAATATTTCATTTGAAGTTAAGCGATCCGAAATACTTGCTTTTTTAGGTCCGAATGGTGCAGGGAAGACGACAACAATAAAGATGCTTATTACTTTGCTTGCACTAACAAGCGGTGACGCAACTATTGATGGGCATAGTTTAATCCAGCATCCAGCCGCAATAAGGAAGGTCATCGGCTACGTACCTCAAATGATTTCTGTTGATGGAACCTTAACAGTCCAAGAAAATATGATGCTTATGGCGAAACTTTATGATGTTCCTTATTGTGAATGCCAAGGACGTATCCAGGAAATGCTGATCTTCCTTAATTTAGAGAAGCATGCCCGATCACTTGTGCGGACGTTGTCCGGTGGGATGATTCGAAAATTGGAAATCGGACAGGCCATGCTTCACCGTCCCCGGATTCTTTTTCTTGATGAGCCAACGACAGGAGTCGATCCTATTGCCAAACGTAATATTTGGGAGCACCTCGTGAAGCTGCGGGAGACCTTTGGTACAACGATTTTCTTTTCTACGCATAATTTGGAAGAAGCAGAGGACTCGTCTGACAGGGTCGCGATTATGAATACAGGGGAAATTGCCGTTATTGGCAGTGTCGCAGAACTAAAAGAGAAATCTAAAAATAAGAACGCTACTCTTGAAGACGCTTTTATTTTTTTCGCCGGTAATTCCATTGAGATGGAGGGTAATTTCCGTGATATACGAACGGCAAGGAAAACAGAGCGGAGATTGGGATAAAAATATATGTTAAGGTATGTTTCACAACTTATCGCCAAAACATGGGTAATGGCCTCGGTTGGGGTAATAAAACTTCTCCATGATCCAACTGAATTGATAACGAGGGCCATACAGCCTATTTTATGGCTGGGTATCTTTGGGGAAGCAATGAGCCGAGTCCGTGCAATACCGACCCAAGGGTTTACGTATTTACAATTCATCACACCAGGCATTCTGACTCAATCAGTAACATTTGTCGCTATATTCTACGGTCTGGAAGTTATCATGGAACGCGATATGGGGCTGCTCCAGAGAATTTTAGTGACCCCAACGCCACGTTTAGCGCTCGTTTGGGGGAAAATGCTTTCAGCGAGTGTTCGTGGGGTAAGCCAAGCCATCGTTATTTTCCTTCTTTCTTTGGTCCTTCACATCCATCTTAGGATCACAACATACTCAATGTTGGGGGTTCTGATTCTTATTGTGCTTGGGTCTGGTTTCTTTACCGGATTTTCAATGATTATCGCGTCTATTGTCAAGACTCGCGAGCGGTTCATGGGAATCGGACAAACAATCACTCTCCCGCTCTTTTTTGCCTCTAACGCTATCTATCCGATTGCGATTATGCCTTCGTGGCTTCGAGTGGTCGCTAACATAAACCCATTGAGCTATATGGTCGATGGTATCCGTGCCCTATTGGTTACCGGCAATGTAACACGGCTTTCTTATGACATTGTTGTCCTTACCATTGTTACTTTTGCCATATCATTACTGAGCGCGTATATGTACCCGAAGGTTGTTATCTAATCAAAATGGGCCAATGAAAACAATAAATGGGATCAAAACCTACTGCCATACAGGAAGGGTAAAATAAATCATTTGGAATCCGGATGAGGTAGGGTATACTTGACCCATGCGTGTCGCTTTAATTATCCCTCCATATCGATATTTAAACAGGTTTGCTTTAAGGACCGAGCCTTTGGGTGTTGAATACCTGGCCTCCTTTTTACGAAAACACGGCCATGAAATACTGATTTTTGACGCATCCCTGGTCATATCACCCGAGAAGTTAAATCACAGTTGCTTCTATTATGGGCTCAAAGACCACACCATCAAAGAAACCGTCCGGCGATTTGCCCCTGATGTGGTGGGGATTTCATGTTATTATAATTTTAACGCCCAAGATGCCTATAAAGTCGCTGTTCTTGTTAAAGAAGTCAGTCCCAAGATCATCACTGTCATGGGCGGGGTGTACCCTTCTATTTATAAACAAAAGATTCTTAAAGACTGTGGAGCCATCGATTATGCTGTTGTGGGTGAAGGCGAACAGTCATTCTTGAGCCTGCTTTCGAATTTAAATACCAAGGCCATAAGGGACATCGAGGGGCTTTTATATCGGCAAAACAATGAGATCGTGTATAACGAAAAGAGTTCATTTATCGATGATCCGGGCGAATTGCCGCGTCCGGCCAGGGACCTGCATGATATTACCAGGTACATGAACTCAAAAACGGTGTTATATGGTCTCGGTGACCGCCCTACCTTATCGCTGTTGACCAGTCGTTCATGTCCCAAGCGTTGCACGTTTTGTAACATGTGGCAGACCCAGGGGCCAGACTGGCGTTTCAGGAGCCCTGAAAATGTGTTGGAGGAGATCGATGAGATCGTCAATAAATACAAGGCTCAGCATGTGTTTATCATGGATGACAATTTTAATTTAGACCCCCAGCGGGTCAAGGTCATCTGTGAAGGGATCATCAAAAGGGGATACCGTTTTAAATGGAACACCCCTAATGGGATCTCCGTCAAAAACATCAATGGGGAGTTGGCGGTTTTGATGAAAAGGGCAGGCTGCGTTAATGTGTGTTTGGGGATTGAAAGCGGCAGTGAATATATACGCAACCGTATCATGAAGAAGAACGTATCCAATCAGGACATTGAATCAACGGTGAAGCATTTTAGAAAAGCCAAGATTCCGGTCGGAGCGCTGCTTATCATAGGAATGCCGGGAGAGACCAGGGAGTATTTTAAAGAATCCATCAAGTTTTTAAAAAGCCTGCCTTTGAGTTTTGTTTCACCCTCGTTTGCCATTCCTTTTCGCGGGACCATGTTATATAACAATTTGATCAGGAATAACATTATCACAGAGGATTTTGACGTCGGTATGGACAATCTTAAATTTCCTGTGTTTACTACACCTGATTTTGACAGGGATGAGCTTCTTAACCGGAGGCGC
The DNA here is from genome assembly GCA_021783915.1 of bacterium. Classification (GTDB taxonomy): domain Bacteria; phylum Omnitrophota; class Gorgyraeia; order Zapsychrales; family Fredricksoniimonadaceae; genus JACQCF01. The sequence continues at coordinate 800 of JAJXTI010000121.1, read as the reverse complement.
GAGTTGATTGCCGGTTTTTATTTGTCCCACCTGCCGCTGACTTTGACTGAATTAATGACCGGCCGGCTGACCTGGACATCTTTAAGCATGTTAAAAAGAAATTATTTGGAATTATTAAACTGACATTCATTTTTTATGGCACTGATTAGCTTACAAGAAATCACCTTGGCCTTCGGCGGCCCGTTGCTTTTTGAGAATTTAAGTTTGCAATTAGAAGCAGGCGAGCGCGTGGCTTTACTGGGCCGCAACGGCGTGGGCAAGACCACCCTTATGAAGGTCATGGCCGGCCAGGTGGAAATCGACGGTGGGGACATTATTTATCAGAAAGGGATTAAGGTCACGCACTTGCCTCAGGAAGTCCCTGGCGACATCAAAGGAACGGTATTTGATATTGTATTCTCTGGCCTAGGCGGGCGTGCCAAGCTGTTAAGCGACTACCATCACGTGACCCACCGTTTGCACAGCGAACATACCCCTCAACTCATGCAGGAACTTGACCGCTTGCAAACCCAGCTCGACCACACCAATGGGTGGGACTTGGAGACAGAGGTGGAAGATGTGCTTTCTCATATGAAATTGGACGGAGAGTCCGATTTTGATACCCTCTCCGGAGGCCAGAAACGGAGGGTACTTTTGGCCAAAGCGCTGGTGATCAAGCCTGAAATTTTATTGCTTGATGAGCCTACCAACCATCTGGATATCAATACCATCAACTGGCTGGAAGGGTTTTTAAGAAATTACCCGGGCACATTGTTTTTTGTCACCCATGACCGCATGTTCATGACCCATTTGGCCACGCG
>JAJXTI010000025.1 GCA_021783915.1 bacterium | reverse complement strand
CAACCACCGTTGGCGGTACGGCAATTAAAAATTCGTCATCAGTGACCTTGTGCTGATAAAAAGTAGTGATAATGCGGCCATGTTGATTTAAAAAAGCGTTTTGAGGAGACTCAAGGCTATTGGAGCTCAGACCTTTTAAGAAATTCTGGGCATTGCCTTTTATAGCCAGCACAACATCATTCAAATGATACAAATGCATAAAGATATCACCAAGAAATTTCTTTGCGATCGCGAAAAAGCTTGCCTGTAGGACCTCCGTCGGGCATCGTCGCCAGCCATACGGCTGTGTCTGCGCCTTGCTCTACGGAACGCACGGCACCGCTACCACCCATGCGCGTCTTCACCCATCCGGGGCACATGCTATTAACCAAAATATTGGTATCCGCCAATTCCGCCGCCAACACTCTCGTGACGACATTGATGGCTGTTTTAGACATCCTATAGGCGGGATATCCACCGCCCATCTCACTTAATTGCCCCAGACCGCTCGAAAGATTGACAATACGGCCATAGTTATTTTTCTTCATCAACGGCACCAAGGCCTGGCAAAGTAAATATGGCCCACAGACATTGGTTTCCATGGTCTCTCGTACGGTCGCCACGTCCGTATTAAAAAAGTTGCCTTCATTATTATCGAGAAAAATACCTGCGTTATTGACCAAACAATCACAACGGCCAAATTCTTTTATGAGAAAATCCTTCAGCTTTAAAATATGAGAAGGGTCAGTCACATCCAATGGACAATAGCGCACCGGTAATTCCTGTTTATCAAACTCGGCCACAGCTTCCAGTCCATCTTTTTGGGAACGGGAAGTCAAGACCACCATTAAATCTAATTTGGCCAGTTGACGGCAAATCTCACGCCCTATCCCACGGTTTCCTCCAGTGACAACAACGACACGTGTTTTCATATCACACTCCTTTATCCCGCCTATTTTTCTCGAAAACAAACAGCGGGGGTTAATTCGCAAAATGACTTATGTTCACCGCGTTCCATAAATCACGTGCTCATAAATATTATACGCTTGCTTGTCGTAGAGACAAAAAATAATCCCTCTGAGAGCCGTTGAGGAATGGGAATTCAAATGAGCTTTGCTGACCGTTTTCATGATTTGAGCGGCTTCTTCCAAAGGAAAACCACCAACTCCGCAACCTAAGGCCGGGAAAGCAATGGAAGCAATTTTTAATTCTTCCGCCACTTCCAACGCAGCGGCCGTGGCTTGGCGGATAATAGCCGAGTCCGTCTTGAAATCCATGGCCATGGTCACCGCATGGATAACATATTGACAGGGCAGCTTGCCCGCCTTGGTCCAGGTCGCTCCACCTACGGCCATCGGCCCTTTGGCAACGGCCTCATCTTCAATGATTGCGCCTCCTTTACGGCGGATAACCCCAGCAACACCCCCACCCATCAAAAGCCTGTTGTTGGCCGCATTGACTATGGCGTCACAGTCAAGCTGCGTGATGTCCGCCTGGATAACTTTAAAAATATCTTTTATCTGCATAGTTGTATCTTTGCTATTTTACAGGCCACCATCAGGGCCTCTTGTTTGGTCGAAATCTTCCCTAAGGCTTGCTCTTCCCGGATTTCATTTAGAATTTTGGCAAATAACGGTGAGGGTTTTAGTTTAAGCTTTCTTATCAAATCATGCCCGGTGATTAAACGTACTTGCGGTTCTTGATTTTTTTCATCCATAAAACGATCAATGACCTGCCAGCATATTTTCCTATGGTGCTCATGTTTAGCTTTGGTCGTTAACCTCCCCCGGGTAGCGCATTGGTCCGCCATGGCCAGAAACAGGACGCTTAAGGCCTCCCCTTTGGTGTCACGCAAAAAACGAAAGACCATGCGCTCGGAAGGTTTTTTGAAGTTCGACAAATATCCCGGGCGTAAATGCCAGCCCACCATATCTTCCAGGAAATGCCTTTCCTTGACGGAAAGCTTCAATTGCCTCGCTATGATGCGCGTGATCCCCGCTCCCACATGTTCATGGCCGTGAAAACTCATCCGCTTGCCCTCTTTTTTCTTGGTATCGGGTTTACCGATATCGTGCAAAAGACAAGCAAATTTCAAAAGCGCGTAGCGCTTATGCCCACCAGCAATTTCTTCCTGCAAATAATTCTGAATAAATTCTTGTTTGGTTTCCCTGACCAGCTCTTCGAATTGACGGACCGCTTCCAACGAATGGTTCCAAACATCCAAATGATGATATCCCCCCTGGTAAACATCCTCCATCACACTCAACTGCGGAATGATTTTCTCCAGGAGCTTCGCCTTTTGCATCACAAGCAAAGCCTCAAAAGCCCTGTTGGAAGACAAGACCTTAAACCACTCTTCCCTGATACGTTCCGTTGAAACCTTGCCGATTAAATAAGCGTCTTTTTGAATTTGCTTAAATGTTTTCGCCTCAATCTTAAATCCAAGTTGCGCAAAAAGACTGAAGGCCCGCATGAGCCTTAATGGATCGTCCTTAAATGTCCTTTGCGCCACCATACGTACCGTCTTTAATTTCAAATCTTTTATTGCCCCTTGGGTGTCCAAAATCCTTTTAAGGCAATCATTTTCCTTGTCAATGTCCTCCAGATTCAAACACAAAGTGTTAATGGTAAAGTCCCTGAGTTCCAGGTCTTTCTTTAATGTGGTCGCCCGAAAATCGGAGAAATCAAAGGTCCACAGCCTGTCCCCGTCCTTTTTGACCACGCGACCGCAGGGATGATCTTCATCTAAAAGTACAAACGCCCCTTTAATCGTACGGCTAACGGCCCGGGCCAGGGAAATTGCATCTCTGAAAACAGCAAAATCAAAGTCGTAACCGTTGCGGTTTAAGACCTGATCGCGCAAAAATCCGCCTACCAGATAAACGGAAAGCTTTCGACGATGACTAACCTCTTTGATCGTCTTTAAAAAAGGATTTTGGGACAAAAAGTTCATTGAGAATTCATGGCCGCTTTATCTAAAACCTCTTCGGCCACAAAAATGGGCGATTTGAAACGTACCGCCATTGCGATGCTATCGGAAGGACGGGCGTCGACGCGTTTGATTCCACCCTCTTTGGTTTTAATCTCGAGTTTAGCGAAATAGGTATTGTGCACGAGCTTATCAATCAAAACACGCTCAAGTTTAGCCCCCAAGTTTTCCATGACATCAGCCAAAAGATCGTGGGTCATGGGCCGGGGGATTTCCATGCCGGTAATTTTGATTTTTATGCTGGAGGCCTCCATAAAACCGATGACAATCGGAATCTGGCGTTCACCGTCTTTTTCTTTGAGCACTATCACCTGATCCTGGCGTTTTTCATCGATAATTATGCGGGCTAGTTCGACTTTTATCATATCTAAAACTATTTCCCTTTCTTCTTTTTATTTTTACCTAAAATATTTTGCAACTCTGCCATAAACTGGTTGACGTCACGAAACTGCCGGTAAACGGAAGCGAAACGCACGTAGGCCACTTCGTCCATGACGGAGATACGATCCATCACCATCTCACCAATGTCCTTGGAATTGATTTCCTGGTCATATTTCTTGCGAATGACGCGTTCGATATCATCGACCAGCGATTCAATTTGATCCACGCTTACTGGGCGTTTTTCACACGCTTTTATTATACCATTTAAAATTCGGGACCGATCAAAAGGTTGACGACGCCCATCGCGTTTGACGACCATCAAAGGCACTTGTTCGATGTACTCATAGGTGGTGAAACGCTCTTCGCATTTTGGGCACTTGCGGCGGCGGCGGATGGATGTGCCATCGCTATTCATGCGCGAATCAACAACACTGGTATCTTTATAATGGCAAGATGGACAACGCATAAATGAGGCCATGGTTTACGGAATATGATGAACGTAAATCACCTGGCCGAATTTACCCCTGCATATTGTTTTCAGAGAAAACAGCAGGGGTGCTTCTCAATATATAGGAAACTCCTGGGCCAATTTCTCCACCTCTTTACACACAGACTCCAAAGCTGCCGTATCATCCCGGTGCATGACCGCACGGTCAATTAAATCTGCAATGCGGTCCATGTCTTTTTCTTTCATGCCGCGGCTGGTGACCGCCGGTGTACCGACACGTATACCGCTCGTAACTGTTGGCGATTGCATATCAAACGGGATCAAATTTTTGTTGACAGTAATTTGGACTTTATCAAGCAAGGTCGCCATATCTTTGCCGGTAATGTTCTTGGATCGCAAATCCACCATAAACAAATGGTTGTCTGTCCCTCCTGTCACAATGCGATAACCTTTGGAAGCCATTGCCTGGGCTAAAGTTTTTGCGTTGGCTACGGTCTGTTGTTGATACACTTTAAACGAAGGTTCCAATGCTTCTTTAAAAGCCACGGCCTTGGCAGCAACAATATGCATCAAGGGGCCGCCTTGGATACCGGGGAAAATGGCACTATCAATCTTTTTAGCAAACTGGGCACGGCAAAGGATCATACCTCCGCGCGGGCCGCGCAAAGTTTTGTGGGTCGTTGTTGTGACAAACTCCGCATAAGGCACAGGATTAGGATGGATCCCAGCCGCCACAAGCCCCGCAAAATGCGCCATGTCGACGAAAAGATAAGCCCCGATTTTATCACAAATTTCCCTGAAACGTTTAAAGTCCAAAACCCGAGAATACGCGGAGTAACCCGCAATAACCATCTTTGGTTTATGTTCAACGGCCAGACGTTCGACATCATCCATGTCAATGCGTTCGGTCTTTGAATCAACCTTGTAAGAAACAACGTTATAAAGCCTCCCGGAGATATTGAATTTAAGCCCGTGTGTTAAATGCCCTCCGCAAGCTAAATCCAACCCCATAATAGTATCCCCGGGCTTAAGTACAGCCATGTATACTGCTGTGTTGGCTTGTGAACCGGAATGCGCCTGGACATTGACGTACTCAGCGCCAAAAAGTTTTTTAGCACGTTCGATGGCCAGACTCTCAACCACATCCACGTATTCACAACCGTTATACCAACGCGCCTGAGGATAGCCCTCGGCATATTTGTTGGTCAACACTGAACCTGCAGCTTCCAACACGGCCCGTGAGACGATGTTCTCAGAAGCGATCAGCTCAAGGTTATTTTTCTGACGATTTAATTCGCGTTCAATGGCCTGATAAATATCAGGATCGGCATTTTTAATATGCTCCATTCTTTACCCTTTCAAAAATTCTTGTTCTATTTTCTTAATCTGGTCCACTCTCCGCTGGTGCCGACCGCCCTCAAAATTAGAACTTAGCCACACATCAACGATCTCTAAAAGGTCCGCTTCACCGACAAATTTAGCACCAATGACCAGTATATTAGCATTGTTATGCTGGCGCGACAAAGATGCCGCCTCCTTTGTGTAACATAAAGCCGCATAGGCCCCCGGGACCTTGTTAGCGGCAATCGAATGCCCGATACCGGTCATACACAATAAGATTCCCTTGGCCTGCGGATCCTTAACAACTTGAGTGGCCACGTCATAAGAAATTTGCGGATAATCACAATCCACCCCTTGCTCATGAGTGCCCGCATCGATGAGTTCATGCCCTTGATTTCTTAAAATTCCGATAATTCTTTTCTTTAACTCAAAACCACGATGATCCGCACCAACAAAAATTTTCACTCATTGCTCCTATGTTAAATTCTACTCGAACTATTCACCAACTTTATAATCTTCACGACCAACAGGTAGTCCCCGGCATGAGGGGATTACAAAAGCTCCACAATTTTTTCTACCGCTTCGTTGATCATTAATAAACATTCCTGATAGGCCGCATGGGGCTGGCCTATGGGATCGGGCACATCCAAATCCATCTCAGCGCCAGATGGTTGATGACAAAATTCTTTTAAAAGATAGACCCTTTTTTCCACATAAGGAACATGATCTAATACCTGTGTACGATGAGCCCTTGTCATGACAAAAATTAAGTCCGCTTTGCGCAGCATAATCCGACCCAAGGGCCTGGATATATGTATGGCCGCGTTAATGCCCCGCTCACGCAAAACCGACAAGGTTTCCTGGCTGGCCGTAGACTTAAAAAGGACGCTGGTGCCTGCTGAGATCACTTCCACATCTTCACGGCCGATTAACTGGGCTTTCAAAAGATATTCCGCCATGACCGAGCGGCAGCTGTTCCCCGTGCAGACAAAAAGGACCACTTTTTTATTGATGGTCCGATCGACATCCGACTGGCTGATGACCCCTTCGCGGGTCACCATCGGTCTAGGCTTCGTAAAATCCACAATAGTGGAAGAAATACCGAATTCCACGGGGCCCCCATCAATGGCCAAATCCACCTTGCCATCTAGATCCTCCAAGGCCTCAGACAGGTTTGTGGGGGCCTTCTTGTCCTCTAAATTGGCCGACGGTGCGGCAATAGTGCAGGCGGATTCTTCCACCAAACGCAAGGCAATGGTGTGGTCAGGCATACGGATACCAATCGTGTGGTGTTCTTCTTTGGTCGGCAGAATGACCGTCAATGGCCCTGGCCAATATTTATCAATAAGCTTGTACAAATTAGGGTTTGTGAAATCCGAATAATTCTCAACGATCCCCCGCTGCGCCACCAAAATTGAAAACGGTTTGTTTTCGCTTCGCTTCTTGACCTGGCATAAACGCTCCATGGCCACGGGATTATTGGAATCCGCCGCAATGCCATAAACAGTTTCAGTCGGAAAAATGACCAGCCCCCCCTGACGGATGACATACGCGGCCTCAGCAATTTTTTCAGGCTCCGGTACCGCAGGATTAATCTTCAAGATTTTAGTTTTCACTGTACCCTCTGTGGCCCTGCCCCAAAACGTCCCATAAAACAAAATAAAAAATCTTAATCCTTACTCTTTACCAAACCCAAAGCTTTTTGTCCAATGTCCCTGCGGAAAAACATGTGTTCAAAATGGATCTTATCAACTGCTTCATAGGCCTTACTGATCGCTTTCTCAAGGTTATTGCCCAAACTCGTGACCCCCAAAACCCTCCCGCCGGCTGTCACAATAGTCCCCCCGTCATTTTTGGTGCCAGCATGAAAAACTATCGTGTCCTCATCATTCACATCAGCCAAACCGGTAATTTCAAACCCATTCCGGTATTCCCCCGGATATCCACCTGAAGTTAAAACCACGCAGACACAAAAACGTGGGTCCCACTGTACTTTCAATTCGTTAAGCCTGCCATCACAAGCGGCCAGCATAACCTCCACTAAATCACTTTTAAGTCTTGGCAAAATGCTTTGCGTTTCAGGGTCGCCGAAACGGGCATTAAATTCTAACACAAAAGGCCCGTCTTGGGTAAACATTAACCCCGCGTACAAAACACCTCTAAAGGGTACGCCTTCTTGATACATCCCCCTGATGGCCGGTTCAATGACACGCGTGATAATAGTGTCCAAAAGTTTTGGGGTCACTGCGGGCGCGGGAGAGTAGGCCCCCATGCCCCCCGTGTTAGGCCCTAAATCATCATCAAAAATCCGCTTATGATCCTGGGCGCTGGGCAAAACAAAGAAATGTTTCCCATCGCAAATGGCTAGGACAGAGGCTTCCTGGCCTGACAGGCACTCTTCAATGACTATCTTATCGCCCGCATTACCAAAAATCTTTTGCACCATAATATCCTCAATGGCCACTCGCGCCTCTTTCAAATTCTGGCAAATATAAACACCCTTGCCAGCAGCAATGCCATCGGCTTTGACGACCAAAGGGAACTGGGCCTTATTTAAGAAATCCAGAGCATTATTGGCAGCGTCAAAAACCTTATAAACAGCTGTGGGAATATTGCGGCGACACAGGAATTCCTTGGCGAAGACCTTGCTGCCTTCTAACTGCGCGGCCTCTTTGCTGGGACCAAATATCTTTAATCCCTTTTGGACAAAAGCATCCGCAATCCCTTTGATCAAAGAAGCTTCCGGTCCAACGACGGTCAAATCAATCTTCTTAGAAAACGCGAATTTTAAGAGACCCTCAATGTCATCGGCGGGAATAGGCACACACTCGGCCATTTGCGCAATGCCTCCATTACCCGGCGCGCAATAAAGCTTTTTGACCTTTGGGCTTTGTTTTATTTTCCAGCACAGGGCATGTTCCCTGCCGCCGGATCCAATAACGAGAATATTCATAAATGAACACCTGATTTCAGGCAAAATCGGGATTATCTTCTAAATAAAAACAATCTTCCTTTTACTGTCCTGCACAACTTCACCTATCACAAACGACTCTTGGCCTTTACGGCGTAAAAACGCCTGCACGCCGGTCACGTCCTTGGACGCAACGACCAGGGCAAAACCGATACCCATGTTAAAGGTACGATACATGTCCTGTTCAGGCACCCGGCCTTTATCTTGAATTAAAGAAAATATCCTCGGAATAGGCCAACTGCCCTTATTAATAGAGAAGGCCAACCCTTTGGGTAAAATCTTAGTCAGCTTTTCATGCCAAGCTCCGCCTGTCATATGGGCCATTCCCTTGACCGAAAATTCTTCTAAAACCGCTAAGACCTGTTTAACATAAATACACGTGGGTTTAAGCAAAATTTGCGCGTATGCTTGCTGGTCTTTTGTTCCCAACGCTTTGCGGGCCAGGGAATAACCATTGGAATGAAGTCCTGATGAAGGAAGGCCGATAACCATGTCACCCGCCTTCATGGCGCTGCCATCAATAAGTTTATCTTGCTCAACAATGCCGACTACAAACCCAGCCAGATCATAGTCTTCACCTCTATACATGTCCGGCATTTCCGCAGTTTCACCACCGATAATCGAGCATCCTGCCAGCCGGCAGCCGGCCACAATTCCTTTGAAAACTTCCTTCATGGTCTTCAAATTAAGTTTACCTGTGGCCAAATAATCCAAAAAGAACAAAGGTCTGGCCCCTGTGCATAAAACATCGTTGACGTTCATGGCCACCAAATCAATGCCCACCGTATCGTGCTTACCGACAAGATTAGCTACAAGCAGCTTGGTCCCTACCCCATCGGTCGAAGAAACCAAAACAGGCCTCTTATGGCCTTTTAAATCCAACGCAAATAAAGCCCCAAAAGATTGGGGACGATTTAAGACCTTGTCAGTCATTGTAGATTTGGCCATGGCTTTAATGTCATCCACAAACCGGTTGGCCTTGGCAATGTCCACGCCGGCTTTTTTATATGTTAAAGACTTGCTCATAGTTTTTCTTTCACATAATTGATGCCATTTTCAAAAATCTTCGCCCCATCGCCCAATTTATCTTTTTTATCCAACCTGGTCCAAAACGGATGCTGATGACCCAAGAAATGCCGCTCGGGATGAGGCATCAATCCTAACACACGCCCTGTTGTATCACAAATACCAGCAATGTTCTCTATAGAACCGTTGGGATTGTCCGGGTAAAATACGACACCTCCATTGCCTGAACTATAATGAAACACTACCTGCCCATTGACCTTTAAGGCATCAAGAACCTTGGAATCCCGTGGGACAAATTTTCCTTCCCCATGAGCGACCGGTAAATAGATTTGAGAGGGGACTCCTTGGGTCCAAACACATTTACTTGTCCTAACCGACAAATGCACCCAACGGGCCTCGAATTTTGCTGAATCATTATGAAACAGGGTGGCCTCCTGGCCTTCGTGTAAATTTAACCCCGGCAGGATCCCGGCTTTAGCCAGAATTTGAAAACCGTTACAAATACCGATAACTAATTTACCATCGGCAATAAATCTTTTTATATCGTTGCCTAACTTCAGGCGCAATTCATTGGCTAAAATACGCCCCGAAGCGATGTCATCTCCATAGCTGAAGCCGCCGGGTAATGCCAGGATATGGTAATCCAACAATTTCTTCTGGCCTGCGGCCATCTCATTGACATGCACCTGGTCTACCGAAGCACCAAAATAAGAAAAGGCAAAAGCAGTTTCCTCATTGCAATTGGTGCCTGCGGTGCGTAAAACTATGACTTTGGGTGTTTTAATCATGTCTGTACAGGCGTTTTAATTCCGCCCTACTTTCGTAATTCTTATTTATTTTTGTTCGAATAAAATTTCTTAATAATCTTAACCACGTCCTGAGGCTTATCCGCCACCTGCATAATATCCAAGTCTTCCGGTTCAATGCAGCCTTCAGGCAGCACAGAGGATCTCAACCAATCCAGGAGCCCATTCCAATACTTACTGCCGTACAAAACCACCGGGAATTTTCCCATACGCCTGGTTTGAATAAGGGTGATGCTCTCCGATAATTCATCCAATGTTCCGTACCCACCTGGGAAAATGACAAACGCCTTGGCATATTTGACAAAGCACACCTTACGACAAAAAAAATAGTGAAAATTAATCAATTGGTTGATATAGATATTGGGTTTTTGTTCAAAAGGCAAATCAATGTTCATCCCGATGGACTTTCCTCCGGCCTGTGAAGCCCCTTTATTAGCGGCCTCCATGATACTGGGGCCTCCTCCGGTAATAACAGTGTACCCTCCTTTGACTAAAAGGCGGGCGGTTTCCTGTGCCGCCAAATAATAAGGGTGCTCCGGCTTAATACGGGAGGAACCAAAAATACTGACCGCCGGCCCTATGTCCTTAAGTTCTTCGAACCCGTCAACGAATTCCGCCATGATACGAAAAATCCGCCAAGGGTCTTCCATCATTTCCAAATCGGGCGCTTGAGAATGTTTCCTGTTGTTAGCCATGCTCACCTCAAAGGGGTTTGCCAAATATTCTTAAGATCAAAAATATTGGCGTTAATAATAACTTGATCTTTCAAACCATAAACAATCATCTCCGGCGTTTCCTCAACACGCGCAATCTTCGCATGCGTGATACCTTTAAGCGTTTGATGAAAAGCTTTTTCGTAACGGGGTTGTACTTCAACCAGAAAGCGGGAATTGCTTTCGGAAAATAAAATGATATTTTCTTGATGGCGACCGCCTTGATAAGGGACCGGCTTGGTAAAAGCCGTTATGCCTAAACCACCGGCGAAAGCCATTTCAGCCAATGCTGTTGCCAGGCCGCCTTCCGATATGTCGTGCATCGAGGCCACCCAGCCCGCTCTGACAGCTTTCTCAACGGCCCGGTATGTTTTCATGGCCCCGGTGAAGCGCACCCGCGGCACGTTTTGCCCTAACTGCCCATGATTGGCCAAATAAATGGACCCGCCCAGCTCATCGTAAGTCTTCCCGACGACATAAATACTGTTACCCGCTTTCTTCAAATCCATGGTCACAGTTTTATGGATATTTTCGATAATGCCTATGGCAGAAACCAAAATCGTCCCCGGAATAGCCAAGGTCTTACCTTTATGCGCGTACTCATTGTATAAACTGTCTTTTCCCGAAATAAACGGTGTGCCGAAAGCCCTGGCCGCCTGATAACAACCTTGAGCGCAGCGCACAAGCGAACCTAAGCGGTCTGCCTTGTCAGGATTGCCCCAGCAGAAATTATCCAGCAACGCAATATATCCCAAAGACCCCCCGACCGCAATAATCTGGCGGATGGCTTCATCAATGCAAGAAGCGGCCATCCACAAAGGGTCTATCATACCAAAACGCACATTAATCCCATTGCTGATGGCCACCCCTTTTTTAGAGCCCATCCTTGGTCCCAATACCGCCGCGTCCGATGGCCCATCCGTATGAACCCCAACCAAAGGTTTAATGACACTTGTCCCCTGGACTTCATGGTCATAAACACGAATGACGCTCTCTTTGGAGGCCACATTAAAATGCGAAAGTGCGGCGCATAAATCATCGGTCAAATCTTCTTTAACGGTTAATTTTTCGACCTTTAACTTAGGCGCTTCATATAAAGCTTCCTTGGTGATTTTAGGGACGCCATCATGCAAGAAACGCATATCTAAATCACAGACCTGGTGCCCCTGATAAAACAATTGCAAGCGTCCGCTACCGTCGAATTCTCCTAAAACGGCGGCCTGGACATTTTCATCCGCAAAAATTTTTAACAACTCCTCAATGTGAACAGGAGGCACAGACATGACCATGCGCTCCTGTGATTCGGAAATCCATATTTCTGTATAATTGAGTCCTTGATATTTCAAAGGCGCCCTGTCCAGATCCACCCGCGCGCCTGTCTCAGCCGCCATTTCTCCGACCGCGGAAGAGAACCCTCCAGCCCCGCAGTCGGTGATGGCTGAATATAAATTACGATCCCTGGCTTTCATGAGCGCATCAAGCACTTTTTTTTCTTCAATAGGGTTGCCTATTTGCACCGCGCCTGAAGAAACCGTCTCGGATTCACTGGTCAATTCTCCCGAGGAAAACGTGGCCCCATGGATGCCATCGCGGCCGGTCTTACCACCGATGGCGACGATTAAATCTCCTTTTTGGACTTTCTTGACTTCCTTCCCCTTGGGAATTAACCCTACATTCCCGCAAAACACCAAGGGATTGCCCACAAAACGTTTATCGAAGACAATGGCCCCATTGACAGTGGGGATGCCCATTTTATTGCCATAATCGCGCACACCGGAAACGACCCCTTTCATCACGCGCTTAGGGTGTAAAGCGCCAGCGGGGATTTCACGTTGCGACGTGTCCACCGGGGCAAAACAAAACACATCAGTATTGGCCAAAGGCTTGGCGCCAAGACCCGTACCTAAAATATCACGGATGACACCGCCGACCCCTGTATTGGCCCCACCGAATGGCTCCAAAGCCGATGGATGGTTGTGCGTCTCAACCTTAAAACAAACATGGTAATCTTTATCAAAAGCAATGACACCGGCGTTGTCATGAAAAACAGACACGCACCATTTTTTCTTAAGATCATTGGTGACTTTAGCGATCGTGCTTTTAAATAAACTGCGAATGATTTTAGGTTTGCCTTTTTTACCTTCACGATAACGGATGGTCCCGCGAAAAGTCTTATGGTTGCAATGCTCACTCCATGTCTGGGCAATGGTCTCAAGCTCAACATCCGTCGGGTCACGGCCTTCTTTTTTAAAATAAGCTTGGATTGTCTTCATCTCCTGAAGGTTTAAATATAATTGCCCTTTTTGGGAAAGTTTCACTAAATTTTTATCATTAACTTTAAGTAAGTCGACAATGACAATGTCAAACTTAGATTCCGCGTCTACCGACAGAGCAAGCGTAGTCGGGACGGCTTGATTGATGGTCTTGACCGCATGCTGGATGAGCTTATTCATCAACACACGATTGGTAACATGTTCTATTTCTTTATCCGTTAAATTTCCTTCGAGATGGTACTGTTTGGCCGTGCGCACGGCCTTAATGCTAGCTACACCTAAATCACGTATGCCTTTAAGAGTGGAAGCCTCCGCAGGATCCATGACCCCCGGGTTATAAGCAATTTCAACAATGTGGTGATCTTGGGGCCCTTGGGAAGGGAAGGAAGAAAAACCATATTCTTCAACAATAGGGTCAACTAAAAGTTCTTCACAAATACGTTTGAGATCTTCGCGCGAAATCTCACCTTCCAGGAGATAAATGGACACTAAACGGACATTTTTTATGTGACTAATACCTAAATCAACAATGTCTTTAAAAACAGCCCGCCCAACGGAATCTGGTAGTCCGTTTTTTTGTTTAATTTCAATGCGCCAAATCATATAAAAGAAAGATGGGTCATCAGTAACGCGTGACTCACAACCCACCCTAAGATTAAGCTGTTACTCTACGCAATACTTCTTGATATGCTTCTTCAATGTTGCCCATGTCCCTGCGGAAACGGTCTTTGTCCAGTTTATTGCCCGTACCAACCTCCCATAAACGGCAAGTGTCGGGAGAAATTTCATCCGCCAGTATGATGTCCCCATGGTATCTGCCGAACTCTAACTTAAAATCAATAAGCTCTATGTTGAGTTTTAAGAAGAACTTTTTCAAATGTTCATTGATCTCCAAAGCCATTTGAGAAATTTTCTTCACTTCGGCATCGGTGGCCAACTTAAGGGCCCTGATATGATATTCATTGATCAAGGGGTCTCCCAATTTGTCTTCCTTATAACAAAACTCCAAGGTAGGGCAAGCCAAATGTAACCCTTCGGCCAGCCCCAGAAGACGGCACATCGATCCCGCGGCGCGGTTGCGAACAATCACCTCAATGGGGACAATAGAGACCTTTTTGATCAACATATCCCTGTCACTTAAGGTTTTGAGAAAATGGGTCTCGATACCCTGGGAAACCAGATATTCAAAAATCTTGGCGGCGATGTGGTTATTCATGACGCCCTTCTCAGAAATGGTCCCCTTTTTCTGGGCGTTAAAAGCGGTCGCGTCATCTTTAAAATATTGGATTAAAAGGTCGGGGTCCTGGGTCGTATAGAGGATTTTGGCCTTGCCTTCATATATTTTATCGATTTTATTCATACCTGGCATATCTCCTTAAAAATTTTATTTAATTCCCGCACGCTTAAAGATACGGTCGCGATGGCGGATATAGTATTTGATATCAAAACAGCCATCAATTTCATTCTTGGACAGGTACTTGCGTACCCGTCGGTCACGATACAGCACATCCTTAAACTCCGAACTCTCCTGCCAGACCTGCATAGCACAGGACTGGATGATGTCATAGGCCGCGTCCCGGGAAAGGCCTTTTTTCATGAGTTCCAGTAAAAGACGCTGGGAATAGATGAGCCCCCTGGTCTTCGAAAGCGAGGTGATCATGTTCTTAGGATAAACAAGGAGCCCCTCAATAATGGGGATGAATTTATTAAGCATATAATTTAAAGCGATCGTTGAATCCGGCAAAATCACACGCTCGGCGGAGGAATGGCTGATATCCCTCTCATGCCAAAGGTTGATATTTTCAAAAGAAACCATTGCATTGGCCCTTAAAATACGCGAAAGCCCGCAAATGCGTTCGCAGGTCACCGGGTTTCTTTTGTGCGGCATGGCCGAAGAACCAATTTGTCCTTTGAAGAAAGGTTCTTCTACTTCCAAAATCTCGGTCTTTTGTAAAGCGCGGATTTCGGTGGCGAATTTCTCCAAGGAACAGCCGATCATGGCAATGGTCGTGACCAAATGGCAATGTAAATCACGCTGAAGGATTTGCGTGGCGACATTGGCCGGTTTTAAACTTAACTGTTCACACACATATTCTTCGACGGCAGGGTCGATGTTGGCATAAGTACCCACAGCACCGGAAAGCTTCCCAAAACGCATCATCTCACGGGCTTGCTGCAACCGCTCAAGATTACGCGCCATTTCATCGTACCAAATAGCCAACTTCAACCCGAACGTGGTCGGTTCCGCGTGCACACCGTGCGTACGGGCAACACAAACCGTGTCTTTGTATTTTTTGGCCTTGTCTTTGATAACACCCATTAATTTTTTGACATCATTAATCAAAATGTCACAGGCCTCAACACATTGCAGGGACAGCGAGGTGTCCAACAAATCGGAAGAAGTCATGCCCATATGCAAGTATTGGGCTTCCGGGCCCAGACCCTGACCGACGTTTTGAATAAAAGCGACCACATCATGTTTGGTGCGTTCTTCCAAACGGCGCACTTCTTCTAAATCGAATTTGGCGTTTTTACGGATTTTTTCCATGGCTTGTTTAGGGATCATACCTAGCTTTGTCATGGCCTCACAAGCTAAGATCTCAATTTTGAGCATGATTTCCATTTTATGCTCATCAGACCAGATACGGCTCATTTTAGACAAGGAATAACGATCAATCATAGCGACTCCTTAAAAGGTTAATATTGAAAACCTGGTTTTAAATGCTTGTTTTAAAACTCCTCAAACAATTTTTTAAGGAAGGAACCCCGCCTTGACGGGACGGGTAAAAATATAGCAAAGAATAACTGGAAGGTCAACTTAAAAAAGCGGTCATATCCCCTGTAAAAAACATAAATAGTTGATAATATTATACTTACGTGTCTAAAAAATTATTTTTATTTTACCATTTCAGGAAATTTTTCCTTTAAATACTCAGCACTAACGGCAATGCTCTCTTTCATAATGTCCCCGATGCCGGAAATCAATTTTTGCCCTTGGGCGGAAGAATAAAAAGCAATATAGGCCTTTAAATCCTTGGAAGTAAAACGCTTATCATACAAAGGGACAAGCCTTTGGATAACTTCATCTATCTTAAATCGATCACGGATCCTCTGGGCGTCTTGCGGCCTTTTTTGGGCCAATATGGCCAGCATTCCATCGAGATTGTGCTGCATGTTTTTGCGGGTACCGAAAACATCGATAAATTTTAAAATCAAGGCCCTTTTTTCCGCGGGATCTTCCTGAGTTAAAACAGCAGGGGCCGCCGCTCTAGGTGCTGCCGGCGTGGATGGTTGGGCGACTTGTACGGGGGCCAGGGGTTGCCCGTCAATATCTTTAATTTCATCCGCGTAATAGGTCATGGTCATACCATCCGCGTCGATTTTCACACGCTCCGCGTCCTTCTGTAAAATATTGCCACTCACACTCCGTCCGTCTTTAAGGGTGATTATGGCGGCGAAACCAAGGGAACTTAAGAACACAAAACACATTAATATTCCAATTCTTTTCATGACATCCTCTCCTCAATGGCCCCGAAGGGGATTTCCCTCTCTCTATTTTAGAGTTTACAAGTAACCCTGGATTTTGCAATAGCAAAATCCACCCAAATGGCCCACTGATTTAATCCCTTGGTAGTTTTTGTTTTAGGGATGAAATCAAACTGTGGGGGCAATTCCAGAATTTTGTATTAGTCTATCCTAATACAAAATTTGGGGTAAATAGGCAACTTAAAAATAAATCTTATGGTCCATGTGGCCACAAAGTTTTATTGAGTCCGTAACCCTTATGTGTTAGCATAACTCTTCATGATTGAACAATTACGAAAAAATATCGACGTAAGCTTGGCTTCATTTCTTGAAACCGTCAAAAAAGACTACAAGCTACACTTGGTTTCCCCCATTTTATTTGAAAGCATCCGGGAATTTACATTGCGTGAAGGCAAACGTTTAAGGCCGCTTTTATTGATCCTGACGTATAAGGCCTACTGTTCCTCTAAAAAGAAAATTGATAAGGAGCTTTATAACGCATCCACCTGCATGGAATTCTTGCATAATTTCATGCTCATTCATGATGATATCATCGATTGCTCAGACCTTCGCCGCGGGAGACCCACCTTGCACAAGGTCCTGGCCAAAACGACCCCCAGTCGTGACCCTCAAAAGCTGGGGACCGACCTAGGGATCATTGCCGGTGACATTGTCTACGCGCTGGCTATCGATGCCTTTTTGTCCATCAAAGAACCGCTGGAACGCAAGGAGCGGGCGCTGAAATATTTCATCCAGACAGCGGCCTTCACGGCCATGGGCGAATTTATCGATACGGTCCATGGCGTCAAAAGCATCAACCAAATTGATGAAAAAGACGTATTTCTAAACTACACCTTAAAGACCGCGCGCTACACATTTGACTGCCCCATGGTCACCGGCGCCATTTTAGCCGGCGCGCCTGAGAAAGACATCAAGAAGATCTCCGAATTCGGGATTCTGGTCGGCCAGGCATTTCAAATCCAGGACGATATCATCGGTATTTTTGAGACAGAAAAAAACATCGGCAAATCCATCCTCAGTGATTTGGCCGAAGGCAAGAAAACAATCCTTGTTGTCCACGCCTACAAGGCCTTAAGGGGCGCCCAACGCGCACGGTTCCTAAAAATCTTTCACAAAAAAACCAAAACGATTAAAGACTTGGAAGAAGTCAAGACCATTTTCATCAAGACGGGAAGCCTTAGTTACGCTTTAGAGACCGTCACAACCCGTTTGGCCAAGGCCCAGGAAATCCTATCAAAATTAAAAATGAACCAGGAATACAAGGCTATCATTGAAGGCTCTTTGCTAAAGCTATTTTCTCACAGCCAAAAAATTGTCGATTTATATCAGCCTACCCTTCCTAACCCCCGGGGTTAAGTTTTTGCCTGGTTTCAATCCACGCACCCACGCGGGGTGCGACGTACTGTTTACAACTTCTTCAAAATATTCTTTCGTTTCGCTTTCATGTTTTTTCCGTAAATACCGCTACCATTTCATCAATGGACCCCTGACACAATCATATACTGAAACTGACTTGACTTGCCCTAAAAGCACAAGAACCTTCGCCGAACAAAATTTGTCCAGCGGAGGTTCTGTTGAATTCTAACATCCAAGACGGGCCCCTTTCAAAGTCAGGACACAATCAAAGTGGAATGTTTTTTAGCATACGCCAAAAAAATAAAAAGTCAAAAATATTTCTTTAACCCAGGTTTTGCTATTGCAAAACCCGCCCCAAGGGCCCATTGATTGAATTCCTAATGGACTTATATTTACTCCTCCCACGCGATGTCTTCGGGCGAGACGACCACGGCTGCCTGCTTTTCGCCGGAAGGCGCAGATGAGTCGGCATTGTTTTGCCTCTTGGGCAAGAAATGGACCGCGTTCGCCGTAATCCTCACGCGGCTCTGGGCCTTGCCGTCCTTCTCCCAGCGGTCCTGCCGCAAGCGGCCTTCCACAATGATTCCGCTGCCTTTGACCAGATATTTGACGCAGTTTTCCGCGGCTAGGCCCCACACATCAACGTCAAAATAGGAAACTTCTGTCACTTTTTCGCCGTTTTTGGTGTACACACGGTTGTTGGCAATGGAGAGGCTGCACACCGCTTTCCCCGAGGGCGTGTATTTCATCTCGGGGTCCCTT
>JAJXTI010000024.1:13860-18866 GCA_021783915.1 bacterium | reverse complement strand
TTTGGAGTGGATGGCCGGCCTAAAGTTAAAATCACAGTCACCAAACAAGCAATCGGTAGGGTATAACCTAAAAGAATGGGGGTATAGTAAAGAAAGATCTTGCTGATGGCCGCTAGAGAGACGCCTTTATTAATGACTTTATTGGCCAATTGCGGCAAATAACCTAAAAGAAACACAGATGTCAGCACGCTGATAGAAATGCTAAAGGGTAAAAGGCATTCTTTAAGGATGTAGTTACGAAGGATTCTCATGGTGTGATGGCCAGTGTCAATACTCCCACATAAGCTGCTCCGGAGTCTTTTAATATGTTTGATGCTGCATCGGCCGTGGCCGCCGTTGTCAATAAATCGTCGACGATCAAAATGCTTTTGTCGGCGATATCCAAAGGATGGTTTATTCTAAAAGCGCCGCTGACGTTTGTCCAGCGTTGTTTTGCATCCTGCAAGGTTTGGCTGGGGGTTGGTCTCCATCGGGTGAGAATATCTGTCCTATGAATTAAATGGTAGTGTTGGGCAATAGCAGAACTTAAAAGTTCGGCCTGGTTGAAGCCGCGTTCGCGGTATCGCGCCGCATGCAGCGGCATAGGCAGGATCATATCGAATTTTTCTATAGGGACATGGTAGGTCTCAATAGAATCTATCATCCAATGGCCCAAGGTTTTTTTTAAGAGGGTTTTCCCATAGTATTTAAAAGCATAGATGAGAACAGGTAAAACTCCTTCATAAAGACAGGTCGAGAAGGCCGTATCAAAGGCATATGTTGTTTTTAAACAGTTGGGGCACAACCCCTGACGGTTAAAAGCAGTCAAGTGTCTGGAACATTGCAGGCAAAAAGGAGGAGAGTTCCACGATATTTCGGATAAGCATGAAGGACATAATTGTTTTTGATGGTGGCTGTTTAAATAGGTTCGGCATAAAAAGCAATTGTCCGGGAATATCAGCTCTTTGATACCTTGCAAAAACCCTTGAAGCATAATTTATGATACCATATAATAACTCAATTCAAAAATTTTAATGAGGCCTCCTGCCATAGCGGGGGTCATTTAGGAGGGGACATGTTTAAATCTCTTGTTTTATCTGCAGCATTTTTGTTTTTTCCTCTGTCGATAACATGGGCAGCTTATACCTCTAATATAGTTATATTGGATCAGAAAGATATAGAAAAATTAACGGATGAACAATTGACCAATGCTTATATGGATGCCTTGGTGGAAGTTGAAGCCCGAAAGGATTTCTTTAATCATTTCGGTTTCTCCGGAAAAGATTTGGATGACTATAAAGCTGTTTTGAAATATCGTCTTTTGCTTTTGATGGAAATCCACAGCCGCAATTTGGATATTCCACAGTTTGAGCGTTATTAGAAAGTTGATTTTATGACCACTTCCATTGAGCAGGACAAATCTAAACTTCTGGATATTCTCAAGAAAGAAGCCTTTTTAAAGGGGAAATTTATCTTGTCTTCAGGCAAAGAAAGCAATTTCTATTTGGATGCCAGACTTGTGACTTTAAGCGCGCCAGGGGCTTATTTGACTGGGCGCATTATGCTTGAGATGGTCAAGAATGAATGCGTTGATGCTATCGGAGGCCCAACGCTGGGGGCTGACCCTATGGTGGGGGCCATTGCTTCTTTAAGTTTTCAGGCGGGCAAACCCGTCCCCACCTTTATCATACGCAAAACTCCTAAGGCACACGGTAAGGGCCAGCAGGTGGAAGGGCCGTCCTTAAGGGAAGGCAGCCGGGTCATTATTATCGATGATGTGGCCACGACCGGTAAAGCTTTTGTGGAGTCCATCGAAGTATTGCAAAAAATGAACGTAAAAATAAGCAAGGCCATTTGTATTATTGATCGAGGTGAAGGGGCGCGAGAGGCGTTGGCCAAATATAGTGTGCCTATGGAATCAATCTTCACCATTGACCAATTCTTATCATGACTACGATTATCTTAGCTTCTGCATCACCCCAGCGGCGTAAACTCATTAAGGTTTTAGGTCTTCCTTTTCTCATTAAGCCCAGCCGTGTCCAAGAAAAAGAAATTTTGACAAAAGATGTTGTTCATTTGGTCAAACATAATGCTTTACTCAAAGCCCAAGAGGTGGTTCGTCGTGAAGATTCCTTTCTTAAAACGGGGCAGACTGTCATTGTCGTTGGTTGTGATACGGTTGTTTTTTCATATAAAAAGCGTTTGATTTTAAAACCTAAAAGCTTTAAAGAAGCAAAAAAAAATCTTCAAGAACTCATGGAAAGGCCGCATTGGGTTTATTCCGGTTTGGCAGCCATTGATGTCAAATCAGGTAAGACGTTAGTAGATTATGAAAAGACCAAAGTATTTATGAATCAATTATCTTCCAAAGAGATTGATAGGTATCATCGTAAGGTTTCACCTTTGGACAAGGCCGGTGGGTTTGATATTGAGGGTAAAGGGGCCTTATTTATCCCCCGTATTGAAGGCTGTTATTTTAATGTTGTTGGTTTACCATTGGCGAAATTAGTAGAAATGTTGAGAAAACTAAAAATAGAAGTGCTATGAGAAGAAGGTTGTTGTTTTGGTTTTTATTCTATGGTTTATGTCCCATGATATTTATTGGCTGTGAAACCGAATACAATTCGGCCCTTCACAGGCAGGAAACGCTTTTGTATGGTGATGAGAAAGAAAAAAGTTTGGGGGCTTCGCTTGCGCTGTCCATAGAGAAGACCGTAAAGATAGATACGGACGTTGATATCAATGAAAGGGTGCAGAAGATTTTAAAGAAGATTGTGGCCGTTTGTGACCGTAAGGAGTTGGTTTACACTATCCGTGTGATAGATGAAGATGTTATGAATGCCTTTAGCTTGCCCGGTGGGTACATATATATTTACAAAGGGTTGATTGATAAAATGGACAACGATGACCAGTTAGCCGGCGTTATCGGTCATGAGGTCGGGCATGTGGTAGCCAAACACGCTCTTAAGCGCCTGCAGGCAGCTTATGGGACAACTATTCTTGAGGCGGCTGCGATTGCGAGTTCTCAGGGGGCCCTTGCAGCTGGAATTGATTTGACGGCGTCTTCCGTCTTTTTTTTAAATTCTCGAGAAGATGAGTTTCAAGCGGACAGGTTGGGTGTAAAATACATGAAATTAGCGGGATATGATCCAAAACAAATGAAGGTGATGTTGGTCAAACTATTGAAGGAACAAAATAAAAAAGGCCCCCAGCCAATGGCTTATTGGCGTACGCACCCTTATATTCCTTTGCGCATTGCCCGTGTGGATCAAGAGATTAATGGTAAAGACCAATTTAAAGATTACCTGAATTTGACAGGGGAGGACAGATGATGTCTCGCATAGTTCTTACGATTTGTTTATTTTCAATGTTTGTTTTTCCCGTTACCAAGGCGCAAGCATCGGCCAGTGTCTGTGTTAAAGATGTTTGTGTGAGCGTGGAGGTGGTCAGCCAACCCGAAGCTATGCAGCGCGGATTACAAGGCAGAGACTCCTTGGCAGACAACCATGGGATGCTTTTTGTTTTTAAAGACGATGATTTTCAACGATTTTGGATGAAGGATATGAAATTCGCTATTGATATAGTTTGGATAGATGATCAGCATCGTATTGTAACCATTGCCGCCTCACGTCCGCCATGTGAAAGTGGCCCTTGCGAAGTCTATTCTCCATCAAAAAAGGCCCGTTATGTCTTGGAAGTCCCTTCCGGTTTTATGCGGAAGAACAAATTAAAAGAGGGGAATGTTTTTGAGTTTAAGGGCATCTAGATTATGACCATTTTTATTTGTTTAATTGTTTTTCTTTTAGTCATGATGATGTGGTTAGTCATTGAAAATCGCCGTCTTTCTCAAGAAAATCTTCAAAAAACCATGAAACTCGAATCGACCATTAAAGAACTCAAGACCGCGCAAATAAAACTTATGGAAAGCAGTAAGAAGTCCGCACTGGCCGCTTTAAGTGCTGGCATCCTGCATCAAATTAGCCAACCCATTACCGCTATCCATGGGTTTATACGTTTTATGAAGAAAGAAATGAAACCGGAAGATGTTTTTTATAAACCGGTCATGCTTATGGATGAACAGTCTACCTATATCCGTGATATGTTAGAAGAGCTCATGGAACTGGTGCGCCACCGTAAAATCCAAAAAGACTTGGTTGATGTCAATGGGGTTTTATCTAAAGCAATGAATCTGCTCAGTGATGAATTGCGTATTCGTCGGGTGGGATGGGGTTTGGATTTGGACAACGAATTACCGGAAGTGTTTGCAGACGCGTTGCATTTACAACAAGTTTTTATGAATTTGGCCGTTAACGCAATGGAGGCTTTAAGCGAAAAGCCTTCTGGTCTGGCACGTACCATAGAAATTGTGACTAAATGGGATAAGACCCAAGACCGGGCCATAATCCGTTTTAAAGACAATGGCCCCGGTATTGATCCACAGCTTCTGGGGAACATATTCGACCATTTTTTTTCAACGAAAGAAAAAGGATCGGGTATCGGACTGGCCCTATGCCATGATCTTATTGTTGAGCATGGAGGGAAAATTGATGTCGAAAGTAACCAAGAGGGCACTGTTTTTATTATTCGCTTACCTTGTTTAACCAAGACAACCTAAAGGGGGAACTATGGGTACAACGACAACCAGTCCTATCAGAATACTTGTTGTTGATGATAAAAAAGTGATACAAGATTTTTTTGACATCACGTTTGGTTATTACGGCCATCAGATTACAGTGTTGCAAGATGCTGCATTGATTACCAAGTTAGTTAAAGAAAAGACATTTGATATTGTTTTTGTGGACATGGTTATGCCCAATAGGGACGGTATAGAGGTTTTAAAAGACCTTAAAAATGCTTGCCCTAATTTGCCTGTGGTGATGATGAGTGGTTATTCCCTGCAGGAACAAAAAGATGAAGCTGTACGGCTGGGGGCCAGTGGATGTTTAAAGAAACCCTTTGAACTCGAAGATATTCGCAAGATTATTAAGCAAGTTATTTCCCGGGATGTTTAATGGTTTCAATAATTA
>JAJXTI010000024.1:0-13850 GCA_021783915.1 bacterium | reverse complement strand
CTTTTTCTAAAGACCGTCATTGATTTTTGTCGAGGTTCATCTAAAGTTTATGAAATTATTGTTGTCGATGATGGTAGCCATGACCTAACGGCTCAAGAGGCTCTTTTTTTTCAAGAGAAATTTTCTGCTCTTAAAGTTCTTTCTCTTGAGCGCAATTATGGAAAAGGTTATGCCGTCAAGCGGGGGTTCTTTGAGGCTCGAGGGGACATAGTGCTGTTTTTAGATGCCGACGGATCTACTCCTGTAGAGGAAATTGAACGTCACTCACATTTGTTTGAGGAGGGTTACGATATTGTTATAGGTTCCAGGGTCTTGATAGATGGAAAATCCCAGGTCAAGGCTTTGGCTTACCGGCGATGGATCGGGAACGTTTTTAATTTTTTGGTTTCGCGTATACTTATTCACGGGATTAAAGATACCCAATGCGGATTCAAAATGTTTCGTGCGTCTGTCGCCCGTGACATATTTGGGCGGGTGCATCTAAATGGTTTTGGTTTTGATTTGGAAGTGCTGTATTTGGCCCAAAAAATGGATTTTCGTATTAAAGAAGTGGCTGTTAATTGGACGCATGCTGATGGCAGCAAAGTAGATCTCCTTAGAGATTCTATGAAAATGTTCTGGAACATGATTCAAATCAAGAAATGGCATAAGTAAGATGATAAAGATTTCAAACACCTTAGGTTTGCGGTTCTCTTGCCTTCTTATGGTTATGATCATAACCGTAGCTTGTGTGTCGCGTTTCTATAAAATCGATCAGATCCCGTATGGTTACCATGTGGATGAACTGTGTACTGCTGTGACAGAGCAATGTTTGGCCACCGAGGGAGTGGATGCGCACAATAACCGTTATCCGCTTTTTGGTCAGACCAACTACGGAACACCCAAACCCCCTACTTATATGTATCCGGCGATCGTTTGGGGAAAATTATTCAATTTTTCTGTCCCTAGTTTGCGTTCCTTTGCCGTAGCAGGTCATTTTTTAGGAATTTTAGGCCTTTTTTTCTTAGGGAGAACATTATTGGGCACTGTTTTTGGTTTATGGGCGGCTTTTGCAGGGGCCATATCACCATGGACATGGTGTGTATCCCGGGTAGCTTTTGAGTCTTTATTTGCGCCGACATTTTTTATTTGGGGGTTGTATTTTTTCTTCCGACGACAGGTCTATGTTTATTGGGCCATGGCCGGTTTGTTGTTTGCAGCCTCTATGTATTCTTATCCGCCTATGCGTTTGCAGGTGCCTTTGATGTTGATCACCCTTTGGATATATGCGTTCAAGAGAATGAAAACACCTGTTTCTGTATCGATTGTATTCCTGGTTTGTCTGGCTTTACCATTGATTCCTTTGGCAGTCAAGACCCTTAATGGCGATCTTCAACAGAGATTCAATTACATCGCTATAACGGCCCCAGGATATCTAAAATGCATAGGAAAGACCAATTCATTTAAAGATTTGCTAGGGATATTTTTATCGAACTATCAACTCCATTTAAGTCCTGATTTTCTTTTCTTTAAAGGTGATCCTTCTTTGGTACACTCCACGGGGCATTTTGGAATTTTAAGCTGGCTGGACATACTCGCGCTTGTTACAGGTATGTTTTCAGCACTCTTGTTTTGGGTCAGGCCTTTAAGAGATCACAACCCCTGGCAACAGCAGAAAGGGTTCCTGTTTTTCTTATTAGCCAATATTTTTTTAGGCATTGTCCCTTCCGCGTTGACAAATTCTGAAATACCAAATTCTTTACGTATCATCGGGAGTTGGCCATTTATGTGCCTTTTTACCGCTTATTTTATGCATTGGCTGCAGCGTTGGTTTTGGCCTTTGGGCTTGATGGCGATTATAGTAGGGTTTTTATTTTTTACATCTTTTTCGAAAGTGTATTTCGGGGTTTATCAACAAGAGTCCAAAGGGATGTTTGATTTTTGGAGCAAAGATCAGGCTGATGCAGCTAAAACGCAGGAGGATTGGACAAAGTTTATGATTATGCATTATGACCGGGATTATCATTTCCGTTATTTCCTCATGCAGTACCGCAAAGACACCTGCACATCTACGCTGCTTAAGTGGGAGAAACAAAGACAGATATTAGATTCTTTACATCTTGTCCCTCATTGAGGGATATTATTTCTGTTTGGCCTTATAGATATGCGTGGCTGTACCGAAGAAAACCTCGGCGGATTCCATCATTGTTTCCGATAGTGTCGGGTGTGGGTGTATGGAAAGTTTCAGATCATTAGCGACCGAGCCCATTTCTATTGCAAGCACACCCTCGGCAATCATTTCGCCTGCACCTACACCAACAATACCTACGCCTAAGATACGCTGCGTTTGCGGGCTAATGATAAGTTTAGTCAAACCATCCTGCCGATCGAGAGTCAGGGCCCGTCCTGAGGCACCCCAGGAAAATTTGACTACGCGGATATCTTGACCAGATTTTTGTGCTTCTCCTTCCGTCAAACCACACCAGGCGATTTCCGGATCAGTAAAGACGACGGCAGGAATCGCGCGGGGTTCAAAAGCCACTTTGTGGCCTGCAATGGCTTCCACCGCTACACGGCCTTCATGAGATGCTTTATGGGCCAACATAGGGTCACCGGCGATATCGCCGATGGCATAAATATTCTCGTCATTCGTACGACGCTGGTCGTCAATCTCCACAAAACCGCGCGGGGTTACTTTGACTTTGGTATTTTCCAATCCCAAGTTTTCCGAGTTGGGCTTGCGGCCGATGGATATAAGAACCTTATTGTATTCTTCTTTAAATTCTTTACCGTTTTTACCGGCGAAGGTGATGGTGATGCCATTGGCTGTCTCTTCCATTTTGAGCACTCTTGTCTCCAACATAATGTTGGCAAACATACCTTGAACACGCTTAGTCAGGACATCTGCCAAGTCACGGTCTGCGCCGGGTAAAAGAGAGGAAAGCATTTCTACAACGGAAATTTTGGATCCTAATTCATGATAGACGGTACCTAACTCCATGCCGATATAACCGCCGCCAATGATTAGAAGAGATTGGGGAACAGTGTCCATTTCCAAAGCAGCTGTAGAGTCCCAGATGTGGGGGGATTTAGGTGCAAAAGGTAAGGTTGTCGGCCTCGAACCTGTGGCTAAAATCGTTTTGTCAAAAGAAAGTTCCTCACTGCTACCATCCATTCTTTTGACTTTAAGAGTTTTAGAGTCAACAAAAGAGGCTTCACCTTGGACATATTTGATTTTACGCGCTTTGGCCAATTGCCCTAAGCCGCCAGTCAATTTGTTTACGATCCCTTTTTTCCAATCGCGTACTTTATTCAGATCAATTTTAGGGTCCCCGTATTCGATACCAAAATTTTTGGCGTGTTTGGCTTCAGATATGATTTTGGCAACGTGCAAAAACGCTTTGGAAGGGATGCACCCTCGATAAAGGCAAATCCCGCCAGGGTTGGTTTCTTTTTCAATGATGGTGACATCCATACCCATATCAGCCGCCAAAAAAGCTGCGGTATAACCGCCAGGACCAGCACCGATAACAACGAGTTTAATTCTTTCAGACACTTAAACCCTCCACTATAGATGGGCCTTCAAGGGCAAGGACAATCCAACGGATAAAACGGGAACCATCGGCACCGTCAATGATGCGGTGATCGTAAGATAATGATAAAGGGAGCATGAGCCTTGGTACAAATTGATTTTCTATATAAACCGGCTCCATAATCCCGCGTGAAACCCCTAAAATAGCGACCTCAGGCCAATTAACGATGGGAGTAAAAAAGCTTCCTCCGATACCGCCCAAATTTGAAATCGTAAAAGTACCGCCTTGAAGTTCTTCGATGCTCGTTTTTCGGTTTCGTGCGCGTTCGGCGATGGCGGTCAATTCATCTGAAATTTGTATGACGCTTAAACGATCCACATTTTTTAATACAGGCACCAAAAGTCCACGGTCAGTATCAACGGCAACCCCGACATTGATGTAATCTTTATAAATGACTTCATTGGTTGTCATGTCTACCGAGGAATTAAATTGAGGGAATTTTTTAAGTCCTATGGCCAGAATTTTAATTAAAAAGGACGTGATCGAAAGTTTCCTGTGCTGCGTCGATGAGGCTTTGCGCAATTTTTCAAGCTCAGTGATGTCTGCTTTGTCGCATTGGGTAACATGGGGGACAGTATTCCAGGCCGAAGATAAGTGCTGGGCGGTTTTACGGCGAACATTACTCATAGCTTCACGGCGAAAATCGCCCCATTTAGAGAAATCTGGTAAAGGTTGTTGAATGATGGTGTTGTTTGTTGAGGTTTGGGAGCGGGATGTATTTAAAGTTTTGGCAAATTTCTTGACGTCATCTATAGATATGCGTCCGCCTGGGCCGGTACCTGGCACTTGGGCGATATCAATGCCGATGTCACGGGCAAATAAGCGTACCGATGGTGCTGCGGCCACATTTTTACGTATGGGCATATGCCCGACATGGACAGTGGCAGGTTCTTCTGCGGGTCTAGGTGTTGGCGTAGCTTTAGATATTTCTGGTTTAGTAGGCGACGGTTCAGGGGCTGGTTCAGAGACTGCTGGGGAGTTGGAGATCATTTTAAATATTGGCTGACTGACTTTAATGACGGCACCGTTTTGAATTAAAATTTCTTTGATGACCCCCTCGGAGGGGGAAGGGACCTCTAAAACAGCCTTGTCAGTTTCAAGTTCCAGAATATTTTGGCCTTTTTTAACATTATCGCCGGTCTTGACTAAGATTTTAGTGACAGTCCCTTTGTCCAAATTTTCTCCTAAGGCAGGAAGAGCCATATTTGTTACAGCGCCACCATTGGGAATTGGTTTAATCTCGACAGGTTTTGTTCCAGATCCCGTGGACGCAGCAGAAGGTTTTACTCCTTCAGTTTCAGGTTTAGCTGAAATAGTTGTCGAAATTTTTGGAGCAACGCTGGAGGCTGTTGTTGAAGCAGGGGAGTTTTCCATTCTTAAAATAGGTTGGCCAATTTTTATGACTTTGCCGGATTGCACAAGGACTTCACTAACCATACCTTCTATATTCGAAGGAATCTCTACAACAGCTTTGTCGGTTTCAAGTTCCAGAATATTTTGCCCTTTTTTTATGGTGTCGCCAATTTTGACCAAGACTTTGGTCACTGTTCCTTGAGAAATATTTTCACCGATTTCAGGTAATTTGAATTCTGTAGCCATGTACATGGCCTTTCTTGTGTAATCCTTCATCGCCTTGGTGTGGCTCAGGATGACCTAAAACCAGACGGGTTAAGGTCATTAAACCATCGGATTTAATTTATCCGGATTAATTCTTAATTCTGTTTTAGCTTTGGCTAACACATCGCTTGTGATTTTGTTTTGTTTTTGCAAGGCGACCAGGGTGGCCCAGGTGATATGTTTGGTATCTACTTCAAAGAAATCACGCAGGGCTTCACGGCTTTCCGAACGACCAAATCCATCGGTACCAAGCACAGTATAGGGGCCAGGCACCCATTGACGGATGGCATCAGGCAAAGCTTTGATATAGTCTGAGGCCGCTATAAATACACCTTTTTCATTTTTAAGTAGTTCAGTGACATAAGGGGCCTTGGTATTTTCGTTCACATTTAAGAGGTTATCACGTTCGACATGAAGGGCCTGACGACGCAATTCATTGTAGCTGGTCACCGACCAGACATCGGTGGCCACATTGTATTTCTGTTCAAGAATTTTTTGTGCTTCCAGTACTTGGTTCATGATAGCGCCGCTACCGAATAAATGCGCGCGCAACTCGGATTGCTTGCCGGATTGGCTGAAACGATACATACCTTTAATGATGCCTTCTTTAACATCTCCTGGAATAGGGGGCATGGGATAATTTTCATTGCCTACGCTTAAGTAATAGAAAACACTTTCTTGTTTTTCGTACATGCGATAGATACCGTTACGGATAATGACGGCAATTTCATAAGCAAAAGCCGGGTCATAGCAAACCACATTAGGTACCGATGAGAGCAAGATATGGCTGTGGCCGTCTTGATGCTGTAGTCCTTCACCGTTTAAAGTAGTGCGTCCTGAGGTCGCCCCGACCAAGAACCCTTTGCAACGCAAATCGCCGCAAGCCCAGACCAAATCACCCACGCGTTGAGGGCCGAACATAGAGTAATAGGTATAAAAAGGAATCATATTGATGTTATGTGAGGCATAGGCGGTACCGGCCGCGATAAAAGAAGAAATGGAACCCGCTTCATTGATCCCTTCCTCGAGGATCTGGCCGTCCTTGGCTTCTTTGTAATACATCAGGCTGTCAGAGTCTACTGGTTCATAAAGCTGTCCGACGTGGGAATAGATACCCACCTGGCGGAACAGGCCTTCCATGCCAAAGGTGCGAGCTTCATCAGGGATAATAGGGACAATGAGTTTACCGATTTTTTCATCACGCAGCAGTTTAGATAATACCCTTACATAAGCCATTGTCGTTGAAACCGAACGGCCTTCGGTACCTTTGTAGAATTCTTCAAATAATTCTTCTGTTGGCGTTTGAAGAGGAGGAGTTTTGGTGTTCCTTACGGGTAAATAGCCGCCTAAAGCTTTGCGGCGTTCCTGTAGGTATTGCATTTCCGGAGAGTCATCCGCCGGTCGATAAAAAGGTGCTTTAGCAATCTCCGTATCTGAAATGGGGATATTAAAACGGGAACGAAATTCTTTAAGTTCCTGCTCATTAAGTTTTTTTTGCGAGTGAGTGATATTTTTACCTTCACCGCTTTCCCCTAAACCATAACCTTTGATGGTTTTGGCGAGGATAACGGTAGGGGCCCCTTTATATTCAACTGCAGCTTTGTAGGCCGCATAGACTTTTTCGGGGTCATGGCCGCCGCGGCGCATTTTTTGAATTTGATCATCGGAGAGGTGTTTGACCATCTCCAAAAGCCTTGGGTCGCTGCCAAAGAATTTTTCCCTCACGTAGGAGCCGGAGGAAACCGTATATTTTTGATACTCCCCATCAACAACCTCTCCCATACGCCTGGCCAAAAGGCCTTCGTTGTCTTTCTCTAATAATGTGTCCCAATCTTCGCCCCAGATGACTTTAATAACATTCCAACCGGCACCGCGGAATAAGGCTTCTAACTCTTGAATGATTTTGCCATTGCCACGTACCGGGCCGTCTAGGCGTTGAAGGTTGCAGTTGATAACAAAGATTAGATTGTCCAGCTTTTCACGGGAAGCTATGGTCAAAGCACCTAAGGATTCCGGCTCATCGCTTTCTCCATCACCCATGAATACCCATACTTTATGGTCATCTTTAGGTTTAAGGCCACGATCTTCCAAATAACGGTTAAATCGAGCTTGATAAATACCCATAATAGGCGCTAAACCCATTGATACTGTAGGGAATTGCCAAAAATTAGGCATAAGCCAAGGATGCGGATAGGAAGACAATCCGCCGCCGGGTTGAAGCTCTCTACGGAAGTTAATCAAATTTTGTTCAGTTAAACGGCCTTCCACAAAAGCACGGGCATAAATCCCTGGGGAGGCATGTCCCTGAAAATATACTAAATCAGAACTATAAGTGGATAGACTGGCCCTAAAGAAGTGGTTAAAACCTACTTCGTAAAGGGTTGCTGAGGAGGCATAGGTAGATATGTGCCCACCAATACCATCGGCGTTTTTATTGGCTCGAACCACCATGGCCATAGCGTTCCAGCGGATAATGCTTTTAATTCTACGTTCTAATTCACGGTTTCCTGGAAAAGAGGGCTGTTTTTCTTTAGAAATCGTATTAATGTAAGGGGTGTTTAAGGTAAAAGGGATAGTAACACCGCTTTCTTGGGCACGGATTTGTAATTGCTGAAGCAGGTACTGAACCCGCTGGGATGGCCCATTGGAAAGGACATAGTCTAAGGAGGCCAGCCACTCTTTAAGTTCAATGTCATCCATGGCAGTGGTTTTTTTTACATTAGCTTCATCGTTCATATGCTTAGACTCCCTATGGCCACAGGCAGGCATAACTATTTTTATTTTTTTGAAGTTGATTATTTTAATATGCAAATCAGGCTTCGTCAAATGACTTTCATAGTTTGACTATGCCTTACAAGGCATCATACACAGTATTTTGTCTGCCAAGCGTAGCCCAGACGAAAACATTTGGGCGAAACCTAGTGCGGAAGGAGGGAGTCGAACCCTCAAGGCTTTCGCCATACGCTTCTGAGACGTACGCGTATACCAATTCCGCCACTTCCGCGATAGATTTTAAAGTATAATGCGTAAAATTTATCTGTCAACCCTCGATTAATACTCAGTTTACTGGGGGTATGGACTTAACCGTTGACAAGGCCCTACAGGTTCAGAATAAGGGCCAGGAGGGGATTGGGATCAAGCTTGACCGTGCCCTGTTACGGCAACTGCAAAACGCCACTGGATTTATATCGGCCATTATTAATATGCAGCTTATGCAGAATTTATCCGAGTTTCTAGGAATTACCATTGAGACTCACTAACCCATCAAGTATACTGAAGCCATGTTAACGATTTCTTTTCAAACCGCTTTTATTGCTATTTTTCAGATCTTTCTCATGGGCGCGGTGGGTTTCTTTTTGGTGCGCCGACGACTGATAGATGAAGCTGGTCTTAAAGTGCTTTCATGGCTCAGCATCAATGTCACTTTTCCTTTTTTTATTTTTTATCAGATCGTCAATCATTTTAATCCAGCTTCCCAGGCCCATTGGTGGGCATATCCTTTAATAAATTTAAGTCTTGCCTTGGTAGGTCTTTTGACCGCAGGATTAGTGGCCATGCTTTTAGATAAAAGCGGTCACAGGGAGTGGATGGCTGTTTCCGGCTTTCATAACGCGGGATATATCCCCTTATTATTGGTGACCATGCTGCCCTTAGGGACAGGGCCACAGGAGCTTTATACCTATGTTATTTTAACGATTATCGGTTTTGATGTATGTCTTTGGTCGCTTGGGGTGTGGCTGATTGCTTACCGTCAAAAGCCGAAGATCAGCATGTCCAATTTTATCAATCCGCCTTTAGTCAGCATGTTTTTGGCCTTTACCCTCGTGCTTGTTGGTCTTAAAGCTTTTTTGCCGGAGATGATCATGAAGCCTGTCAAAATCATGGGGGACAGCGCCCTGGCGATTGCCATGTTGACTATCGGTGGTAATTTGGCCTTGACGTATTTTAATAAGATTCAATGGAAGTCAGTCGGCGGGGCAATTGTGATAAAGCTTTTAATTTTGCCGATAATAGCGCTTGTGTTCTTACGCTTTGCACATGTGCATAGTTTATGGGGGTTTATTTTGATGATACAAGCGTGCATGCCCACATCAATCACTCTTTCGATTATTGCCCGTTATTATGATAACCCTAAGCAGGATTTGATTAACCAGACCATCTTTTTAACTCATTTACTCTGCGGCTTGACGATTCCTTTATTTCTGGGATTATATTCTCAATGAAAATAATCGCGACTAATAAAAAAGCCTATCACAATTACAACCTGCTGGATAAATTTGAATGTGGGATCATGCTTATTGGCCCCGAAGTCAAGTCGCTACGTAACGTGCAGGCTTCGTTCTCGGATAGTTTCGCGCGGGTCGATAAGGGCGAGGTTTATTTATACAATTTGCATATTGCCCCGTATGAACAAGCCAGCTATAACAATGAAGAGGCCATGCGTACCCGTAAATTGCTTTTGCACGCAAAAGAAATTGAGCGCCTCACGGGTCTTATGGCACGCAAGGGCCTTACTTTAATTCCGACCAGGATTTATTTTAATAATCGGGGGTTTGTGAAGATTGAATTGGCCGTGGGAGAGGGCAAAAAACTTTATGACAAACGCCAAGACATCAAAAAGGCCCAAGCCAAACGAGAGATTGATCGTGCCGTGAAGCAGAGGAAGAAATAATAGGACTATTCATTGACAGATCTCTAATCCTCCTTAAATTGATTGATCCCAGTGAATATAAAATTCAATTCTTTTCTCAGGCTTATCATGTGTCTTCTGATGAAGGTCTCTTTGGCATGGTTGTTAAATCAAAAATTTGCAAAACCTTTTCAGTACGCGTATACTGTTTATACGCTTTAAGACCCTTTTGGAGATATTTCGTTCTTTATATATGGGGGTGATTGGTCTCGACTTGTGTTGCTCGATCTTAGGTGGCGTGCCGCGGAAGCTTGGTGGGCCGCGTTAACAATCCAGGCACAAATTAAACGCTAACGAAAAACCGTTAATGTTTAGCGATTTCGAAGCTGCTGTCAAAGCTCAACCGATTGCACCTGTTGCACCGGTTGTTGCTCCGATGGCCTTCGGAATGGCTGGCTAAGCCTTAGTTACACCGTAACTAAGCCCGTTTACCTGCAACGCCTGCTAGTGGGATAAATGGTCAAAAGCAGGCTGGTCTGGCCGGATGTCTTCGACGGCCAGGCAAGATCTTAGAAGGCTGGTCCCGCTGTACTTTGTTGGTCTATGGAAGGCGGGATGAGAATTAAAGACCGGCTATGCACGTAGAGGCTTAAGTTTTGACATCCAAGGACCCGGGTTCAATTCCCGGCACCTCCACCATTTTATAATTGTATGTCATAAGTTATTATTTGACATATATTTCTGATGAAGTTATAATTTTCTCATGGTTGTGAGACCAAATTGCGACCATTTAAAAGTGAGGAAATTGTGGGTGTCATCAGAAAACGTGGCGATATTTATGAAGTAGATTATTATCACAATGGTAGGCGTATCCGTAAAGCTACTGGTACTTCCAAGAAGATCGCAGAACTATATCTTAAAGATGTTGAAGTAAAAATTGCCCGCCATCAATTTGGTTTTGAAAAGCAGGATGCAATACTAACCAAGCTCATTGAAGATTTCCATTCTTATTGTAAAACCAATGTCGCCCCTAGTACAAATAAACGCTATAACTCCATCATCGATAATTTTAAACGTTTCTTAAAAGAGCAGTATCCGCACTTAAATAAAATTTCTCAATTCCATCCAAAGATTTTTGAAGATTTCAAAGCCTTTAGAAAAGATGAAGAAGCTGAAAATCGAACAGTCAATGCAGAAATGATCGTAATTCGTATGATGTTTCGATTGGCTATAACTTGGGGGTATTGTAAAGAAAATCCATCAGATGGTGTTTCAAAGCTTCGGGTTCCATTAAAGAACGCTCCGGAGTTTCTTACTAAAGAACAATGTAAAGCCTTATTGGATGCGGCTGATGATTTCCTTCGACCGATATTTATTACATTTTTAAATGCAGGTTTGCGGAAAGGTGAACTTGAAAATCTTGAATGGTCTGATATTGATTTTGACCGCCGGAAAATAAAGATTATCGTTAAAGATGACTGGTCGCCTAAAACAGATGAAAGAGAGATACCTATCAACAATGCTCTGTATGAAGTTTTAAAGAATCAGAAGATTAAATTAAATGGTTCTAAATATGTTTTCCCTGGTGAGGATGGAGAAATAATTTATAAGAATCGCCTTCGTAAGCGTTTTATGACTTTGACTAAGAAATTAGGCTTTGGGCATATTACTAAAATTCATGCATTAAGACATACATTTGCCTCTCATTTGGTTATGAAGGGGGTAGATTTGACTACGATTAAAAAATTGATGGGACATTCTGACATTGACACTACGATGATTTATAGCCACCTAACAGATAGCCACGTAGATGCTGCTGTTGATAAATTAAATTTTAATTTATAGGGAGTGTTTATAAAGGAGATCAAATGGAGCAAATTAAAGATGAATTAAATTATGAAGAAGCATTAGAAATGCTTATGAGCTTCTTAAAAAAGCCGGACTATCGTTCCTTCACCAAGTATGGTTATGACGTTTATTTACCATCTTTGGTGACGGTTTATTTGAATATGCATAACTGTAATTCTTTTGATGCTCAAAGAGTTTGGATTAAGTGGTCGCCAGTATTTTATGAAGCTGCTTGGGAACTTTGTAGAAGGGGAATTTTGAGGCCGGGTATTAAAAAAGCAGGGGAACAGGCAACGGATGATGGAAATGCAGGAAACGGATACTCTATAACACCCTTTGGTAGGACTTGGTTGGAAAATCCAGATAAAGATGCATTTGTGCCGACAGAGCCTGAACGTTTTGGAAGGCTTATTGAAAAACATAAAAAGAGGTTTGGTATGGGTTATCAAGAAAGAGGGCAACAAGCTGTGAGGTGTTATGGAGCGCAAACGTATTTAGCTTGTTGTGTTATGTGTGGCGCGGCAGCAGAATCAATACTATTAGCTGCTGCAACAGCAAAAGAAAAAAAAAGAGGAACAAGTTCTAAAGCTATATTCTCAAAGTGGAGGACGATACAAGATTGAATCGTTGCTCGTTGGTAAATCAAGAAAGGAGCTTCAAGAAAGCTATTACTCATTTATGGGATTATTAAAATACTGGCGTGACGAGGCGGCGCATGGGAAAGCTTCCAATATCAAAGAAGAAGAGGCGTTTACTTCTCTGGGGCTTTTGTTGAGATTTGCGATGTTTATGGATAATAATTGGAACGAATTGACAGCTTAGAATTTTAGAAGTTGAGAAATTGTAATACCAAAAGCCTTGGCGAGTTTTTCAATAGTGATAATACTGGCAGTTTTAGGTTTTTTTCCTTCAAGATTTTGTAGATATTTGGTACTAATACCGGCTCGATCGGCTAGTTCCTCCTGAGTCAGACGATGCTGTTTTCGTAATGATCTGATAATTCTTCCAAACTCAACACGAATGTCTTTTGCCATGAAGTGATTATCCAGAACAAAAAATGTCTTAACAACCATCCATAGATGGTGTTATGATTTAATATATGACGCGATATATAGAAATATCGTCATTTTTAGAGAATGGAGAGGTGGGATGGTTATTATTCAATGGATTATTTGGGGAGCATTTTTGTTTGTTGCTGTTGGTTTTTTATTTAATTTAAGACAAGAAGCTAAAAGGAATCAACGGATTCATATCGTAATGGTGGCACAGGCAGTGCTGTATTTCTTGTTCTCCATTCTTTTTTTTATTTTTCCTTGGAATAAATTTCATTTGATTTGGATTTTTCCAACAATAATGATGGGAAGCCAAATACTCTTTATTATTTTCCGCTTTCCCGTAATTGGCACGCTATTAAGGGTTATTTTTGTGACTTTTGGAGAGGCTATGCTTGTTGGTGTAGGGGGGACTATTCAAGGAGTACCATACGGAAAGTAGTAATTAGGAGGATTTTATGAGTTATGTTTTAATTTTATTCTTTGTTTTTGGGCAGGCCCCAGGTGTATCGGTAACACATATTCGTTTTACCACAGAACAAAAATGTGAGAACGCTTTAGCAAAGGCCATTTCTAAGAATCAAGAGTGGTCAGGCACAGATAAGCCAGCAGTTTATGGTATTTGCACAGAGGAATAAATAATTTTAAAAACGATTATTATAAATTTTTGGATAATATAATATTGTTTGGATGTATTAGATGAGAACTTAATGGCTGAGGAGGTAATATGCTTAAATTAAAGGATAGAAGATTTACATTTAAAGAAAATCGTTTTATCAGGTTTTATATCGAGTCAGGTAATGCTTCTGATGCGGCATTGAAGGCTGGTTATAAACAACGTCAATCAGGGTATGAAAACCTTACAAAACCTTACATTCAGGAGTCATTTAAACATATTGCGGATCAAGTGGGGATCACAGATGAAGCAATCGCCAAACTTCTTAAAGCAGGGCTGGAGGCAGATACGGGTAATGAGGTTAAGGATTTTTTAATACGCCATAAATATATTGATACCATACTTCGTTTGAAGGGGTATTTGACCAAGGGTAAGAAGTCTAAAAGTATGGGTAGTTGTTATGACAATTTTGTAATGCTTTACGGCAAGAAAAATTAGCTTCTTTAATTATTAGC